>JBJSXS010000613.1:0-3752 GCA_046086545.1 Gemmata sp. | reverse complement strand
CTGAACCTCCGCGGGCGCGTCCGGCTTCGGGTCGAACGTCTCGTGCTGCGGCGGCGAGCCGTACGGGAACAGCAGGATGCACGCCTTCGCGCGCCCGAACGCCGAGCCCGCTGGTGGGGTCGTGTGAGGCTCGCTCGCCCGTAGCTTCAGATACGACGGCAGCGTGAGGCCTAACGCGCCCAGCCCGCCGACGTGGAGCAGGTCGCGGCGCGACAGGCCCTCGCAGAGCGGTGTCGGTGACCCGAAGAGGCGGAACACGGCATACGTCCGGGGGAGTGCGGACCCGCGCAGGTGCCATAAGCGTACCCGCGACAGTGGGACAACGCCAGCGCCCGCGAAATCATTCGCCCGACCGCACCGAAACCGGGTACCCTGTTCGGCACGCCCATACGCGGAGCTGCACCCCCATGCGCGCCCTCTCCTTCGTCGCGTTCGTACTCGCCCTGCTCGTCAGCGGCTCGCTCCCGGCCGCGGACCCGCCCAAGCGCGTGGAGTTCACGCGCCTGATCGCACACTGGGACGCCTACAGCGACGACGATTATCTCACGTTCGTGGAAGAGGCGAAGCCCGAGGTGTGCCAGATCGGGTTTTACGGCGGGCACTTCTACAGCCTCGCCCACACGCCACAGTACAAGGGCTACCCGGCGCACTTCCCGGTGCAGGGGCTCGACAAGTGCGGGAGGTGGTTCGAGGACCGCAACGCGGCGATTCACAAACGCGGCGCGAAGGTGGTTGGGCACTTCAATGTGACGTTCCTGGTGGGCGAACCGGAGGGCAAAGACGGCCCACAAGGGTTCTTCAAGTTCTACCGCGAACTGTGGGACGAAAAGGAACTCGGGCCGAAGCCCGTCAAAGACCCGCTCGACCTGATCGCGAAGAACGCCGACGGCACCCCGCTCGCGTCCAAGCAGTACAGCATCGGGCAGATGCGCGAGTACACCGCGTGCCTCAACAACCCGCACTGGCGAACCGTGCTGAAGGCGTGGGCCAGGCGCGGCATCGAGCGCGGGGTGGACGGGTACGTCGCGAACTACTTCTACCGCCACAACTGCCTCTGCGAGCACTGCCGGAGGGGATTCCGCGAGCACCTTGGGGCGCGATTCACGGCGGCCGAACTCAAGGATAAATTCGGCATCGAAGACCTGAAGTCGCGCGCGTTCACGGAGATCGTCGGCTGGCACAGCCCGAAGGAGTCCACGCCCTTCAGGCGCGAGCAACTCCGCTGGTCGCAGCTCGCCTGTAAGGAAGCGTTCGACGAGGTGTTCGTGAAGTTCGCGAAGGGGCTGAAACCGGACCTGCTCGTCGGGCAGTGGAACCACCTGGGCGACTTCGGGCAGATCAGCGGCGACGAGCGGTGCATGCTGCCCGCGAACAAGTGGGGCGCGAACGAAGACTACCTGTGGTACAGCACCGGCGGAGCCGCGAACTCGACCGACCTCAAGGAGGGGTTCCTCGGCGAGGCGACGCTGCAAGCGCGATACATTCGCGGGGCGTTCGACGACAAGCCGTTCACGCTCGGCAAGTACGAATCGACGCGCATACGGGTCGCCATCGCGGAACTCGCGGCCAACGGCGGCGCCCCGATGGGCTTCTACACGCGATTCAAAGATCCCGAGGCGCGTAAGGAGATCACGCGATACTACAGCTTCCTCGCGAAGTACGACGACCTGTATCGCGCGAACGCGCCCCACTCGGAGGTGCTGCTGATGTACCCGCGAAGGGGCGTTCACGACGGCAAAGTAGAAGCCGTGGACGAGTTCAAAAAAATCGGGAAGGAGTTGCTCGACAAGCACGTCCTGTTCGACGTGGAACCGGACGACGCGGACCCGGTGCTGCGGAAGGGCAACTATCAGCACGTCGTCGGCGCGGCCCACAAGGCGCTCGACCTCAACGCGAAGTTGAGCGCGTTCACGGCACCGCAGACGGTGCGCGTGTCCGCGAGTGCGCCCGCGCGGGGCGGCGAGGTGACGCTGCACTTCGTGAACTACAACCGCACCGAACCGCCGAAGGCCCGCGACCCCGGGACCGGCATCAAGGACGAGAAGCCCATCGCGGCCGAGGGCGTGAGGGCCGACCTCGTGCTGCCGAAGGGCACGAAGGTCACGAAGGTGCTCGTCGCGACCCCGGAAGAGCCCGCCGGCGTTGACGTCCGGTTCGAGGTGAAAGACGGGCGCGTGAAGTTCGAGGTGCCCAAGTTCCTCGTGTACGCCATCGCGCGGGTGCAACTGGAGAAGTGAACGCGCGCCGATACACTGACCCTCCGGCGACCCCACAGGAACATCCCAATGGACAAGATCAGCGTTTCGGACGCGCGCAAGGCGGACGCGGTGGGCAAACAGGTGCGCCTCCAGGGGTGGGTGCGCACCCGGCGCGACTCGAAGGGCGGGTTCAGCTTCATCGAGTTGAACGACGGCTCCTGCCAGGGCAACGTGCAGGTGGTCGCCCCGGGCGAGCTCGCGAACTACGAGAGCGTCGTCAAGAAGATCTCCACCGGGGCCAGCGTGGTCATCGACGGGGAGGTGATCGCCTCGCCGGCGAAGGGGCAGGCGACGGAAGTGCGCGCGGCGCGCGTCGAGCTGATCGGCGACGCCGACGCGGACACGTTCCCGCTCCAGAAGAAGGGGCACAGCTTCGAGTTCCTGCGCTCGATCGCGCACCTGCGGCCCCGCACCAACACCTTCGGCGCGGTCGCGCGGGTGCGGCACCGGGTGTCGATGTCGATTCACCAGTTCTTCCACGAGCGCGGGTTCTACTACGTCCACACGCCGATCATCACCGCGAGCGACTGCGAAGGCGCGGGCGCGATGTTCCGCGTCAGCACCATCGACCCGGACGCGCCGCCGAAGGCCGAGGGCAAGGTCGATTACAAACAGGACTTCTTCGGGAAGCCGGCGTACCTGACGGTGAGCGGGCAGTTGCAGGGCGAGGCGTTCGCGTGCGGGCTGGGGCGCATCTACACCTTCGGCCCGACGTTCCGCGCGGAGAACTCGAACACCCCGCGGCACCTCGCCGAGTTCTGGATGATCGAACCGGAAATGGCCTTCTACGACCTCACCGACAACATGGAGTTGGCGGAGGCGTTCCTGAAGAGGATTATTGCTGACGCGCTGCAGTTCTGCATGGAAGACCTGAAGTTTTTTGCCGAGCGCCTGGAAAACAACAAGGGGCTGTTCGACAAGCTGAACAACGTCCTCAACAACCCGTTCAAACGGGTGTCGTACACGGAGGGCGTCGACATCCTCATGAAGTCTGGCAAAACGTGGGAGTACCCGGTGGCGTGGGGCAGCGACCTCCAGAGCGAACACGAGCGCTACCTCGCCGAGCAGCACTTCAAGTGCCCGGTGATCCTGTACGACTACCCGCGAACGCTGAAGCCGTTCTACATGAAGGTGAACGGCGACGGCAAAACGGTACGCGCGATGGACGTTCTGGTGCCCGGGGTGGGCGAGATCATCGGCGGCAGTCAGCGCGAAGAACGGCTGGATGTGCTGGAGTCGCGCATGAAGGAGCAGGGGCTGGAGCCGGAAGGCTACTCGTGGTACCTGGACCTGAGGCGCTTCGGCACCGTGCCGCACTCGGGTTTCGGCCTCGGGCTCGAGCGCACGATTCTGTTCCTCAGCGGGATGGCGAACATCCGCGACGTGATCCCGTTCCCGCGGACGCCCGGCAACGCCGAGTATTAACCGGCCCGCCGCGCGATTATGGTATCCGGACCGCAACGAGCGAGCGGGCCGCGAGGCTTCACCTCGCGG
>JBJSXS010000612.1:0-3342 GCA_046086545.1 Gemmata sp. | reverse complement strand
CGGTCGGGAAGATCAAGCCGAAGCTGTCGTTCCTCACCGGCAGCCTTACGCTGGTCGCCGACGTGACCGCGCGCGACCCGGGTGCGGCCGCGGCGTACCGCATCGAGACCAGGGCCATCGGCGCGAGCAGCACCGTCGAGTCCCGCCTGGAGTTCAGGGCGGCCGACGGGGGCACGCTCGTCCGCTGGACCGCCGACCTGATCGCCCTCACCGGCTTGCTGAAGATGGTGCCGCAGGGGCTGCTCGAAGGGACCGCCAAGAAGGTGATCGAGGACGTGTGGGCCGCCGTCGAGAGCCGCCTCACTGCGGCAGAGTGAGTACGAGTGCGGGTGTGAGAAGGGCAGCGAACAGCAGGCCGGAACCGGCGGCTGGCCGTCTCTTCGCTGCTTTTGTGTTTAGCACCGGCGTCTCGCACTCACCCGCGCGCTCAAACTATTTCACGGCTTCGTACCGCACCGCCTGCACGCCCTTCACCAGCCTGTCCATCGCGGCCTGATCGAGCGCGCCGTTGATCCGCAGCCGGAGCCGGCCGGTGGCGTCGATCAGCGCCACGTTCGTCTCGCCCGCGGTGAGGCCGAACTTGTCCCTCATCGCGTCGGCGAAGTCGAGCCACACCACCACGTCCGGCGAGCCCTTGGCGACGCCCGCGCGCACCGCCGGGCGCACCGCCCCGGGCACCTTGCCGCAGCACGCGACCGGCACCACGATCACGTTCGGCGACACCTGCCCCGGCTTCAGCCCGTCGAGCGGCAGCACCGGCGCGGCCTGCGCCTTCGCGGGCGGCAGGCCCTTCGCGCCCGGGTGCCAGCACACGTGAAGTTGTTCGCCCAGGGTGCGGCACGCGTCGGTCCCCTTGCGGTCCCCGAACACCAGAACCACGACGTTGCCGCGCAGGTCGGCGAGGTCCGCCTTGCGCTCGAACTGGTCTTCCAGCTTCAGGTCCACCAGCGGCGGCGCGGCGCCGGGCTGCGCCCCGGCCAGACCGAGCGTGAGAACGGCGCCGACGGCGGCCCAAATCAATCGCTTCATGCGAACCCTCACACCTTTCCCCGCCGGAACCCCCGTTCCGTGTGCCGGAGCTTGAGCGCCGCGAGCGCGAACAGTGCCAGCGCGAACCCGCCGACCGCGAGGGCGCTAGGCACCGCCGCCCAGAACCCGCCGCCCTGCCACGTGACCGTCTCGAAACCCTTGAGCGCCCAGGTCGTCGGTAGTGCGGCAGACGCGTCCCGCGCCCAGGAGGGCAGCAGGAACGCCGGCACCCACAGCCCGCCGAGCATCGACACGCCGAGGATCACCAGAATGCTCACGTTCCGCGCCCGGGCCTCGGTGCCGCCGAGCGCGGCGACGAGCAGCCCGGTGGCGGCGGCGAGACCGCACGCGGCCAGTGCGACCAGTACGAACCCGAGGAACGAGCCTTCGACCTTCACCCCGAACACGAGGTAGCCGACCGCGAACGTGCCCAGCACCTGAAGCAGCGCGACAGCGGCGGTCGCGAGCGCCTTCCCGGCGAGCACGCACGACAGCGGCACCGCGGCGGTCCGTACCCGTGTCCACGCGCCCTGCCGGCGCTCGCGCAGGAGCAGCAGCCCGCTCTCCATGCCCCAGAACAGCAGGTACTGGACCGTCATCCCGCAGAAGCTGTGCGCGTACGCGCTGAACCGCCCGCCGTGCGCCGACACCGCGGCCGGCTCGACCTTGAACGGCGGCGCGAGGCCGCCCGCGTCGGCGCCCTTGATCACGTCGGCGAACGCCTCGCGGGTCGTGTGCTTCATTACCAGCTCGGTCACGACGCCTTCGGTCAGGTGCCGCTCCGCGCTCGCGCTCGGGTGGTGCAGGAGCAGCAGCTCGGGCCGCTCAGCCGTGACCCCGGGCTGCCACTCCTTGAGCCGCTCGAAGCCGGCGGGCAGCACCACCGCGACCGCCTTCTTGTCCGCGACGGCACCTTCGGCCGCCGCTCGGGACACCTCGCGCGCGTCGAACCGGGGCGACGCCCGGAGGTCGTCGGCGACCTGCCGCGTGAACGGGCCGTCGCCCTCGACCACCACGAGCAGCTGCAGCTTGGGCGCACCCGCGCCGGCCGCGGGGCGGGCGAAGATGGTGCCGAACGCGGACGCCAGCAGCACCGGCACGACGAAGCACAGCACCGCGGCCCGCCGGTCGGACCAGAACAGGCGCCAGTCCTTACGGGCCAGCGCGAGCGTGAGTGAGAGCCCGCTGGTCACGCCGCCTCCTCGCCCCGGAGTGCGGGCTCGAGCGCGCCCGCGGGCGTGCGGTACGATTCCAGCTCCAGACCTTCGGCCAGAACCAGTGCGAGCGCCTGCCCGAGCCGCTCGGGCGTGCCCGCCGACAGGCGCACCCGGCGCCCGGTGATTTCGAGTTCGGTGCCCGCGGACAGGCGCCGCTGGATCGCGCGCTCCAGGTACTTGGGGGCGCGCGCGCGCAGGTGCCCGTACAGCACCGCTTGCCGCTCCCGCTTCGCGCGCAGCAGCTCCGACGGCGGGCCGCTCGCGGCGACCCTGCCCTGATCGAGGACCGCGACGCGGTCGCAGCCGCCCTCGGCCTCGTCGATGTGGTGCGTGGTGAGCAGCACCGCGTGGCCGTCGTCGCGCAACCTGGTCAGGTCCGCGAAGAGCGAATCGCGGCTGCCCGGATCGAGTGCCGCGGTCGGCTCGTCGAGGAGCAGGACGGGCGGGTCGTGCAGCAGCGCCGCGGCCAGGTTCAGCCGCTGCTTCAGCCCGCCGGAGAACGTGGACACGCGGTGCCCGGCTCGGTCGGTGAGGTGCACGCGCGCGAGCGCGCGGGCCACCCGCCGGCGCAGTTCGCTGCCGGACACGCCGTACAACTCGCCGAAGAAGCGGAGGTTGTCGGCGGCGGTCAGCTCGTCGTACACGGCCGGCTCTTGCGGCACCAGGCCCACGCGTGCCGCGAACGCGACGGGGTCCGTCGCCCGCGCGCGCCCCTCGACGGTGACGGCCCCGCTCCCGGGGTCCAGCAACCCCGCGGCGACCGCGAGCGTGGTGCTCTTTCCGGACCCGTTCGGCCCGAGCAGACCGACGATCTCGCCGCGCCGCACGTCGAGCGACACGCCCTCGATGGCGACGCGCGCGCCGTAGCGCACGGTCACGTCGGTCAGACTGAGTGCCACCGGCAGCATGAGCCCGGCTCCGAAACCACGGGCCGGGCTAGATAGCGAAGTGCGGGTAGCGCTGCAAGCCGAACGCGCCAGCGCTTCGCCGGGGCGGTGCCGACGGTTGCCCCGCGGACCCGGCCGGCGGGGCCGGAACCTACTCCCGGAACGGGTCGGGGTTGTCGTCGAACTTCTCCAGGTCGCGGTCGGACAGG
>JBJSXS010000611.1:0-3971 GCA_046086545.1 Gemmata sp. | reverse complement strand
AAAGTCAGCCCACAGTCTATGCCCGCGGGCCGACGACGGAAACGCCAATCGTGCGGGCTGACCGCCGGCGCCAGGCGCGCCTACAACATTAGTGTCACCTGTCGCGGCAACCGAACCCGGTTCTTCTCATGGCGGACGAGTTGGCCGAAGTGCTGGCGGCGCTGCTCACCCGGCTTCGCCCGCACCTGCAAACGTACCTGGAAGGGGACCCGCGGCTGCGCGCCGCGGTGGCCGCCGCAGGCCGGGCCGTGTCCGCGTGGGCCGAGCAACTGGCGCCCGCGGGCGCCGTGCCGCCCGAGCCCGTCGCCCCCGAACCCGCCCCCGAGCCGGTCGAGCCGCCGCCGCCCGTCGTCATCCCGCCCGACTTCTCGCTCGCGCGGCCGCCGGCCCCGGTCGCGCGCCCGCCGCTACCCGACGACACCGCGGGCGGCGTCGTACCCGTCGATCTGGGCGTCCTCGCGCGCCGCTGCCGGCTGAAGGCCGAGGCCGCGCGGCTCGTGGCCGCGCGCAAGCGCGGCGATGCGGCACCGCCGCCCGACGACCTGATCCGGCAGGCCACCGAACTGCCCGATTGCGACCTGTGGATGCTGCACCCCGGGGACTACGTCGACGCGCCGAAGGCCTGGGACGACTTGGGCGGGGCGTTCGCCACCGGGGCCGAGGCGGCCGCGCTGCTGGCCGCCCTCAAGGAGTTGCCCGAATCGCTGGCCGTGCGGCACCGCGAGCGCGTCCTGTACGCGGCGGCCGAATCTCAGGCGATGGTGTGGGCCGCCGCACTCGACGTTCACCGCCGCGTGGACACCGACCAGGTTCACCTGTTCGTCCACATCCGCGAGCAGGCCCGCGTGGCGCAGATCTACATCAGCCGCTTTCTGAAGCGCGAGGACCGCGCGCCGGCCGACAACTGGCGCGACCTGCTTCAGCGGCTCGCGGTGCTGCGCGACGAACTGACCGACGCCCGCGACAAGGCCCGCGCCCGCGACAAGGGCTTCACCAACCTGCGATACAAGCTCAAGAAGATGAGCGAGTCGCCCGCGACCGCGGCGGGCGAGTGGCCCCGGGTGCTGGAGCTGCTCGACGAGGTGGTGTCGGCCGGACTGCCGCCGAGCAACGCGGACGTGCGCGACTTGCTGCTGCCGGTGCTCGGCACCCTGCCGGAGGAGCTCGAACCGGGCCCGCACGCGGCCCGCGTGTTCGACGCCGTCAGCGAGTACCTGGCGACGCGCCCGGCCCCGGCGCCGCCGGCCGAACCGGAGGAACCGTCGGACGAGGTCCGGGCCGTGTCCGAGCTGCTGCGCGGCCGGGGCGTGGTGCTCATCGGCGGCGTCGAGCGCCCGGCCCCGCGCCGCGCCGTCGAGCGCGCGTTCGGGCTGAGCGAGCTGAACTGGCTGTCCACGCGCCCGCACGAGTCCGTCACCCACTTCGAGCCGGCGGTGGCCCGGCCCGAGGTGGCGCTGGTGCTGCTCGCGATCCGCTGGTCGAGCCACAGCTACGGGGACGTAAAGAACTACTGCGACAAGTACGGCAAGCCGCTGGTGTACCTTACCGGCGGGTACAACCCGAACCAGATCGCGCACCAGATCCTCGCCCAGGTGGGCGACCGGTTGCGGGCGCTCGACTGCGCCGGCTGACCGCCCCTTCGGTCGGAAGCGACCGCCGACCCAACAACGGCGGAGGGGGGCACGGCGCCCGGGGCCGGCGGCGGGTCGGTCGTCATTTCGGCAGGACGCCCAACTGCTTGCCCACCTCGGTGAACGCGGCGATCGCGCGGTCGACCTGCTCGGTCGTGTGCGCGGCGCTCACCTGCATCCGGATGCGCGCCTGGCCGTGCGGCACCACCGGGTAGCTGAACCCGATCACGTAGATGCCGCGCCTGAGCAGTTCGTTCGCCATGTTGGTGGCGACCGCGGCGTCCCCGAGCATCACGGGCAGGATCGGGGTCGGCCCGGGCTTGACCGTGAACCCGGCGCCCTCCAGGCCCGATCGCAGGCGCGTCGTGTTCGCCCTGAGCTTCGCCCGCAGGTCGGCGGCGCCGTCCACCAGTTCCAGTGCCCTCGTGCCCGCGGCCACCAGTGCCGGCGGCACCGAGTTCGAGAACAGGTACGGCCGAGACCGGTTGCGGAGCCAGTCCACGATCTCGGCGCTCGAAGCCGTGAAGCCGCCGGCCGCGCCGCCGAGCGTCTTCCCGAGGGTGCCGGTGATGACGTCGATGCGGGACAGCACGCCCAGCTCTTCTGCCCCGCCGCGCCCCGTGGCGCCGAGGTGCCCGGTGCCGTGGCAGTCGTCGATGCCCACCGCCGCCTTGTACTGATCGGCCAAATCGCAAATCTCAGGGAGGCGCGCGAGGTCGCCGTCCATTGAGAACACGCTGTCCGTGAAGATCAGCTTGAAGCGACAGGCCCTCGCCTCTTCGAGCTTGGCCCGCAGGTCGGCCATGTCGTTGTGCTTGTAGCGGAACCGCTGGGCCTTGCAGAGCCGCACGCCGTCGATGATGGAGGCGTGGTTGAGTTCGTCCGAAATGATCGCGTCCCGATCGGTCAGCAGCGGCTCGAACAGCCCGCCGTTGGCGTCGAAGCACGCGATGTACAGGATGCTGTCGCCTTTGCCGAAGAACCGCGCGACCTGCTGCTCGCACCGCTTGTGAATCTCCTGCGTGCCGCAGATGAACCGCACGCTGGAGAGCCCGTACCCCCACGCCTTGAGCCCCTGCTCCGCCGCCGCGACGATGTCGGGGTGGTTCGCGAGGCCGAGGTAGTTGTTCGCGCAGAAGTTGACCACCTCCTGCCCGTTCACCGTGATCCCCGACCGCTGCGGCGACGCGATCCGCCGCTCGGCCTTGTACAGCCCCTTCGACTTCAAGTCGTCGAGCTGCGTGCGCAGGTGCGCGTTGATGTCGTCGGCCGGCATGTCGTGGCTCCTGTCGGATGGAGACAGTTTATTGACGGGCCGGAAGCGCGAGCGGCGGCCCACGATACCGCGGGAGCCGGGGGGGCACACGCGTACCGCGCACCCCGGCAAGCGCGGGGCCGTCGCACGCGCGCCCGGCCGTCAGGTCACCAGCACCGGGCGGCAGAAGGCGCCCGTGAAGCCCTTGAAGTTCACCGGCAGGCCCATGTACCGCACCGGCTGCGGCAGCGCGAACGCCTCCGGCGGGAAGTGCAGCTCCTCCACCACCCACACGCCCGAGCCGAGCAGTATGGCGTGAACGCGCTCGTTGTTCGGTTCCGTGCAGCCGCCGATGGAGTAGTGGTCGATGCCCACCCCGCGAGCCTTCTGAGCGACGAGGTGCGCGGCCCCGTCTTCGCTCAGGCAGGGCGAGCGGCGGAGCCACTCGTCGGTCTTCGCCCGCCTCTCGCCCCACCCGGTGCAGAGCAAAACGATGTGGCCCGCGAGCGCCGGCGGCAGCTTCGCCTTCAGCATCTCGGCGGTGATGTGGGCGCCGGGGCCGATGCCGCGGAAGTCGGCGACCAGTGCCGGGCCGCACCACGCTTCGAGCGGGATGTCGTCAAGTGAGGGGCCGCCCGCGATCTTGTGGAGCGGGGCGTCCACGTGCGAACCGGTGTGGCTCGCGATGGTGAGCAGTTCCACCCGCCAGCCGTGCGTCGGGTGGTCGCGGATGATCTCCGCACGCACCGGCGGGTGGACCGGGCAGTTCGGGCTGCCGTCGTAAACGGGCTGCGACAGGTCGATGAGGCGCATGGGGCCGTTGTACGACCCCGGCGCCCCGCCCGCACGAAATCAGTTCCAGTCGAGCCCGAGCAGCGGGTCGGCCGTCGGGCTGATAACGCGCACCGGGGCCGTGGGCGCCGGCGCCGCGAGCGGCGGCCGGTCCGCGCCCACCCACAGCGCCGCCACACGGTCGGCGAGGCGGTCGATCCAGTCGGCCTCGCGCCGCGGCGCCGGGCCGTCCGCCGGGAGCACGTCGGTGGCGCGCGGGGCGTCTGGCGCGCCGAGCGGCGCGCCCGGGAGCG
>JBJSXS010000610.1:0-2510 GCA_046086545.1 Gemmata sp. | reverse complement strand
GTTCCCGCGCGCTCACTTCCGGTCCCGGCGCGCGGAGGGCCGTTCCAGCGCCGCGGCGCGGCGCACGGCCGACGCAACACCAGCCGGCTGCAGAGCGGCGGGCCGAACGCCCTCGCCAGAACGCCGCTGATGCTACGGCCGCACGGACGCGTCCGCAAGTGGCCGGGCGCCGCTCCAACGCTCAATTCGGTTTCACCGTTCCATGAGGAACGTCAGCAAAAATCAGAATGTTATCGGTGAGACTGTTTCAGCGGCCGCGCTCGAAGCACCACGCGAACAGCGTGTCCCACTCGAGTTGCTGCACGCGCTTCGCGAGTTCTTCGTCCGCAGTACCGGTGCCGCGCGCCGCCTCGCAGAAGTCCACGAACGCTTCGGGCGACGCGTACGCGTAACCGGCCGCCGGGGCGCGCTCGCGGAGCAGCGCCAGCACCGGGTGCGCGCCAACCCGGCGCCACCAGTACTTGCTGTTGAACGCGTCCGGCTCGCGGCGGTGCATGACGGCGTGCCAGAAGTCGTAGTCCGGGGTGCCCTCGGCCGTCTGGCTGACGCGGTGCGACTCGTCGAGGAAGTCGAACCGCAGCCACAGCCCGGCCGCGCACGGCGGCGGGAGAGTCTTCGCGGCCCGCGCGATGGCGGCGCGGAGCGCCTCGGCGGGCGCGCCCGGCCCGAGGGACACGGGGTGCGGGGTCGCCAGCAGGTCGGCCACGTTCGACGGGTACGCGGGCATGGTCGGGCCTCGTCCGGCGGGCAACGCTGTTGTACGGACCGGGCGCCCGCGCCGAAGCGGGCGCCGAGCGCGGCGGGCCGTGTTGCCCACAGGGAAGCGACACGGCCCGCCGCGTGAGAGCCGCCGGCCCGCTCGTCACGGCTTGCCGGTCAGGTCCAGGTTGTGGGTCTGGTTGCCGGGCTTCACCTCGGCGGTCAGCCCGGACGTCTCGCCCTTCTCGTACCGCTCGGGGATCTCGGTGAACCCCAGGCCGATCTCGTTCGGGTCCGGCAGCACCATCCCCCGCGACCCCTCGCCCCCCTTCCCCTTGCCCGGGTCCCCTTTGGCAACCGCGGCCCCGCGCAAGTGGGCGGTCTGGACCGCGACCGTCACCTTCCCCAGCGGCGGCTCGGGGACGGTGTACACGCCCTCGGCGTTGATGTACCCCTGCACCGAGTACCTGCCGCTCTCGGACGCGACGATCACGTACCCGCCGGCGAGCGGCTTGCCGTCGAGCGCGACCTTGCCGGTCAGCTTGCCGCCCTTGTTCAGCCCCAGGTCACCGGCGCCGCACCCGGCCGCACCGAGCGCCGCCAGCCCCGCGAGCAGCGGGGCGAATCGGTAGTTGAGTTTCATTCGAGGTTCTCCGTTACCAGTTGCTCGGCATTGCGGCCCCGTCGGACGGGTCGACCGCGAGCGCCCACGTACTCGCGGGCACGCTGGAAGCCACGTTGCGCACGCTCCCGTCGCCCATGCACACCTGGCACCCGCCGGAGCTGAACGCGGTGGCCGCGAACCGGTCGCACGCGGCCTCGGTCGGCTGCACCTGGAACTTCAGCGCGGTCCCGGTGGCCCCGAAGTACGGCCCGTAGTTCAGGTCCCAGCCGCCGTGCAGCAGCAGGTTCGCGTACGCCCCGCAGATCATGCGCTTCTCGGCGAACAGGATGGTGTTGCTCGCGCCGTCGCTGATCTTCTGGACGGACAGCGGCTGGTCCCACTGGGCCGAGTCGTAGGCGTTGCCGCCGCGGCGCCCGAGCACCTGGTAGTTGCCCGCGTAGCTGGCGGCTGCCCACGGGGTCATGGCGTTGCTCTCCAGCCAGGTGTACTGGATGTTTTTGAACTCCGCCGAACTGGGGTCGGCCGGGGCCCGGAACGTCTTGAGCGGGATCGTCCAGGCCCGCTGCCCGCCCGGGTAGCTGAACACACTCTGCCCGCTCCCGCCCCGGTAAATGTTCTCCTGCTCGAGGGACGGCAGCATGTGGTAGAACGCGGTCACGTCCCCCATCGTGGTGTCGTTGCCCCAGCCGCCGCGGTACGCCCCGTTGACCCACGCGCCCGACCGCTGCGGCGCGTGCATCCACCAGGCGTTCCAGGCGACCGGCAGGTGACCGACCTGGTCGTTGGCGTTGTGCGCCGCGAGCCCGAGTTGCTTGAGGTTGTTCTGGCTGCTCATGCGGGCCGCGGCCTCGCGCACCTTTTGGACCGCGGGCAGCAGCAGCCCGATCAGGATCGCGATGATGGCAATCACCACCAACAGCTCGATGAGAGTGAAGCCGCGCCGGCCGGCGGGGCGAACGGGGAGAAACATGACCGGCTCCGAAGACGGTGAATAACGGGCGAAAATGTGGGCGAACGGGCACAGGGCGAGAGCGGTAGTCGAATGTTAGTAAACGGTTAAGAGGGCCGTCAACGTCACGTGCCCGGACGGCACAAGATTGCGTGGCACAACTAGCGCGCGGTGCCGGCGGCGGTCAGCGCGCGGGCGGCGTCGCGCGCGGCCCGCTCGGCCGCCGGCCGCGCGTCG
>JBJSXS010000609.1:0-4873 GCA_046086545.1 Gemmata sp. | reverse complement strand
GCGGTGTCGCCGAGCATCGTCTCGGGCCGAGTGGTGCTGAAGGAGATGAACGTATCGGGCGCCCCGTCCACCGCGTACTTGAAGGTCCAGAACCCGCTCTTGGTGTCCTCGGTGTAGGTCTCGTCGTCCGCCACAGAGGTTTGCAGGTGCGTGTCCCAGTTCACCAGCCGCTTGCCGCGGTAGATGTAACCCTCGTTGAACATGCGGAAGAAAGTCTCGCGCACGGCGCGCGCGCACACGGGGTCGAGCGTGAAGCGCGTGCGGCGCCAGTCGCAGCTCGCGCCCATCTCGCGGAGCTGCCCCAGAATGCGGGCCTCGTACTTGTCTTTCCACTCCCAGATGCGCTTAACGAGTTCGTCGCGACCGAGGTCGTGGCGCGACTTCTTCTCCTGCTGGAACACGAGCCGTTCCACCACGGACTGCGTCGCGATCCCGGCGTGGTCCGTGCCCGGCATCCAAAGCGCGTTGTAGCCCTGCACCCTCCGCCACCGGATGAGCACGTCTTGCAGGGTGTTGTTGAGCGCGTGCCCCATGTGCAGCGCCCCGGTCACGTTCGGCGGCGGGATCACCACGGTGAAGGGCTTCTTGGCGGCGTCCGGCTTCGAGTGGAAGTACCCGCGCTGCTCCCAGAACGTGAGCCACTTCTGCTGGGCTTCCTTCGAGTCGTAAGCCTTCGGAAGTTCGGTCGCCATGATCGTTATTTCCCTTGTTCCGCGTCCTTGAACAGTTTGTATTCGATCGAATCGCACAGTGCGAGCCAACTGGCTTCGATGACGTTCTCGCTCACGCCGACGGTGCCCCACACGGCGTCCGCGTCGCGCGACTCGATCACCACGCGAACGCGGGCCGCGGTGCCGGCCTTCGGGTTCACCACGCGCACCTTGTAGTCCACCAACTGCATTTCGCTCAGCCGCGGGTAGAAGCGGACGAGCGCCTTACGCAGCGCGCCGTCGAGCGCGTTCACCGGGCCGTCGCCCTCGCTCGCGGTGTGTTCGACCTGCCCAGCGACCCTGATCCGCACCGTGCCCTCGGTGACCGGTGTGCCGCTCTCACGCGCTTCGATGTTCACGCGGTAGCTGATCCGCTCGAACCACGGCTTGTACAGCGTCAGGGTCTTATCGACCTCCCACGGCTTATGGTTCTTCGCAACTTTTCGCACCAGCAGGTCGAACGACGCCTCCGCTGCCTCGAACTCGTACCCGGCGCTCTCCAGGTCTTGCACGGCGCCGAGGATCTTGGTCATCAGCGCCTTGTCGTGGTTCATCTGGTACCTGGCAGTCTTCGTCAGGATGGTCGAGTGCCCGGACAGTTCCGAAACCAGGATGCGGCGCTCGTTGCCCACGGCTTCGGGCGTCACGTGTTCGTAAGTGCTGGGGTCTTTCGCGACCGCGTGCGTGTGCATCCCGCCCTTGTGCGCGAACGCCGACTGCCCGACGAACGGCTGCCCGTTGCGGGCGTTCAGGTTGGCGAGTTCGTAAACGTAGCGGGAGGTCTCCGTCAGGCGCGTGAGGCTCCCGGGGAGCAGCACCTCGCGCCCGTACTTGAGCGCGAGGTTCGCGACCACGCTGACCAGGTCCACGTTCCCGCACCGCTCGCCGATGCCGTTCATCGTGCCCTGTGCCTGCGTTGCACCCGCCCGCACCGCGGCGAGCGTGTTTGCGACTGCGAGTTCGCAGTCGTTGTGGCAGTGGATGCCGACCTCGCACCCCACCGCGCTCCGCGCGGCTGCCACGACTTCCGTGACGCGCTCGGGCATGGTGCCGCCGTTCGTGTCGCACAGAATCACCACGCTCGCGCCCGCGCTGGCCGCGGCCTGGAGCGTCTGCAGGGCGTATTCCGGGTTCGCGCGGTAGCCGTCGAAGAAGTGTTCGGCGTCGTAGAACACCTCGCGCCCGTGCGATTTGCAGTACCGCACCGAGTCCGCGATCATCGCGCAGTTCTCTTCCAGCGTCGTGCCCAGCACGCTCGTCACATGGAAGTCCCATGTCTTGCCGACGATGGTCACCACAGGCGTCTTCGCGTCGAGCAGCGCCTTCAGGCAGGTGTCGGTTTCAGCGGGGGCGTTCTTCCGCCGTGTCATGCCGAACGCGCAGACTTTCGCGTGCCTGAGAGGCAGCTCCCGGACCGCCTGGAAGTACTCGAAGTCCTTCGGGTTCGACAGCGGGTACCCGCCCTCGATGTAGTCCACGCCGATGTCGTCGAGTCGCCGGGTGAGCAGCAGCTTGTCTTGCAGCGAGAAGTTGACGCCTTCGCCCTGGCTTCCGTCGCGAAGGGTGGTATCGTAGATCGCAACTCGGCTCATGGCGCGCTCGCTGGAAAAATAAACAAAAAACCCCGAAGCAAAGCTCCGGGGTGCGTGCGGTCGAAAGAACCGGCCCCCGTGTCACCGCGCAATAATAACCACTACGCCGGTGACGGCGCGGGTCGAAGTGCGGGTCATGACGGGAACTATGCACACGGGTGGGTGTCTCTCAGTGGCAAGGAGAGTTTACGCTACGCGGGACGAGAGTCAAGCGAATCGACGACTCGACGCACGCGTGGCTGCTCGGTTCACTTCTCGACGGTGATCTTCACGGGTTCGCTCTTAAGCGTCGTGTGCGGGTTGCCGTTCTGGTCGGCCAGTCTGTACGTCGCACTGAGTTGGTAGTCGCCGGGGCCGGCCCAGTACACGTACCGTGCGGCCCCACGGCTCCCGTCGGACAGTTGCTTCACCGGGATGTCGTGCGACTTGCCGGGCGCAAGTGTGACAGCGGTGGGCAGGCGGAAGTCGGCGGTGAAAGCCAGCCCGCTGCCCATAGCGACCGTGCCCGCTCCGCCGGTCAACTCGAACGTGAACACGTTCGGGTCGCCACCCACTTGCACCGTGACGTCCGCTTTCGAGGTGTTTACGATCTGCAGTACCAGATCCACCGCCGGGGGCTTCGGCGCACGCACCAACTCGCCCTTCTTGGCCTTCGCGGCGAGGCCTTCCAGGTCTCTCCTGTATTCGTCCGGCGCCTTTCCGCCGCCGTCGAACTTGTACTTGTCGGTCTTCGCGATCAACTTCAGCGCGACCGGGCCTTCTTTGGCCTTGTTGTCCTCTGCCAGCGCGAGCGTGCAGAGTGCGAGCAACGCGGCGACGGTGCATGTGAACTGGTTCATGGCTTTGCTCTAATGGGCCTGGAATGTCGGGCGATGCAAAATAGACGCCGACCGGGGCGAAATGGTTCTGTCTTGTCGCACCTGTTCCTCGACCTGTGCCACGGTCGCCGCACCTCCGTGTGAGCGGGACTGTTTCGAAAGTGGTTCGGCAACCGGTGCCGGGAGGAACGCACTCAACCGAGGGCCACAAACGGTTCGCTGATGACGTGCCGCAACCCCCAGCGCGTGTCGTCGCGTGTCGGGTGGTCGCTCCGGTAGTGTGTGCCCCGCGACTCGTCTCGGGCGATGGCCGCCGCGACCATCAGCCGCGCGACCGTGAGCAGGTTTTGCAGTTCCCAACCCGGTTTGCCGTCGAACTCGCGCGACAGTGCGTACCGGCACCAGAACCGCAAGTCCTCTTTCGCCTCGAGCAGGCGCGAGCGCTCGCGGACGATCCCCATTTTGCGGACCATCAGGCTGCGGAGCGAGGCGAGCAGGTCGGCGAGGTCGAGCCGCGCGTCGTCCTCGGCGGGCGGGGTGTTCGCGCGCACCGGGCACGCGATCATGTTGGCGGGCATCTTCCGCACTTCCTCCGCGGCGCCGCGGCCACAGAGCGTGCCGTACACGAGCCCCTCGATCAGACTGTTCGAGGCGAGTCGGTTCGCCCCGTGCAGCCCGCTGGACGTGACCTCGCCGGCGGCCCACAGCCCGGGCACGGTCGTGCGGCCCTGGGCGTCCACGGTCACGCCGCCGAGCATGTAGTGCGCGCCGGGCCGCACCGGGATGCGGTCCTTCGTGATGTCCAGACCGAAGCCCTTGCAAACGCGGTTGATGCCCGGGAACCGGTTCAGCACCATTTCCGGGTCGAGGTGTGATAAGTCCAGATAAACGTTCGGGTGCTGCGTGCGCTCCATCGTGCGGAAGATCGCGCGCGCCACCACGTCGCGCGGTGCGAGTTCGTGCCGCGGGTCGTCGGCCAGCATGAACCGCAACCCGTTTACGTCCCGAAGGTAGGCGCCTTCGCCGCGGACCGCTTCGCTCACCAGATACCGCGCCGACCCCGCGACGTAGAGAACCGTGGGGTGAAACTGCATGAATTCCATGTCGCGCAACTCGGCGCCGGCGCGGTACGCGGCGGCCATGCCGTCGCCGGTGGCGACCGACGGGTTGGTGGTTTCGCGGTACACCATCCCGCACCCGCCGGACGCGAGAACGACCTGCTTCGCCCAGATGAGAACCTTGCCCATGCCGTTGCGGGCCACCACCGCGCCGCGGCACGCGCCGTCGTGCGTGAGCAGGTCGATGGTGAACGTGTCGTCCCAGATGTGGACGTTGGGCCGCGTGCGCGCGTAGGCGATGGTGGCCCGCATCATCTCGAACCCGGTCGAGTCGCCCAGGGCGTGGACGATGCGGCGGTGGCTGTGACCCCCCTCGCGGGTAAGGGCGAGTTGCCCGTTCTCCAGATCGAACTTGGTACCGAATTCGATTAGCTTCTCGATCTGGAGCGGCGCCTCGCGCACCACCATGTCAACCAACGCGCGGTCGCAGAGGCCGTCGCCCGAGACCAGCGTGTCCTCGACGTGGTTCTCGAAGGTGTCCTCGGGGGCGCGCACGCCGGCGATCCCGCCCTGCGCGTAAGAACTGTTGCTCTCGGTGACCCGGTCCTTCGTGACGACGAAGACGGACAGGTCGGGCGGCACCTCGAGGGCCGCGCGCAGCCCGGCGATGCCGGCCCCGATAACGAGCACGTCTG
>JBJSXS010000608.1:0-6153 GCA_046086545.1 Gemmata sp. | reverse complement strand
CCGCGCCGGTCGCCGCGGCCGAGACGGTCGCGGCCGACGCGCGGCCGTGGTACAAGAAGCTGTTCGTCAGCGCGCCAAAGCCGGTCGGGCCGGTGGCGCGCAGCGGGCCGGTGACCGCGGCGCCGCGCCCGGCCCCGCTCGCGCCGGACGTGGTTCAGTCGATGGTGCAGGCCGAGGCCGACGCGCTGCTGCGGCGCATGACCGTCTGTACCGAGCTGCGCCGGGTCGCGTTCGACAAGAACGATGACGCCCTGATGCGCCAGGTGGACGAGTTGGAGCGGCAGGCCAAAGCGGTCTACGAGGCGCGCGTCGCCGCGCTGGGCATCTCGAAGACGGTGAAGGCGCCGCTGCCGGTCGGCTCGGGCGCGGTCGCGTCGTTCGACCTGGCGCCCGAGAAGCCGCTCGACCCGAAGGCGGCGGCCGCGAAGCTGGTCGCCCCGGCGGCCCCGGTCCCGGTGTCGGGCACCGCGGAAGTGATCCGCACCGTCAAGCCGGAGGGCCAGCCGTGAAGACGCTCCTGTTCGGGTTCGGGGCGCTCGCCCTCGTCGGGTGCAACACCGCCATGAGGCCGGTCGGGCCGCTCGCCAAGGACGCGCCGGTCGCGCAGCAGGGCCAGCCCGTGACCCGCGCGAATTCGGGCCCGCCCCAGGCCGTCCGCCCGACCCCGCCGACGATGCTGGTCACGCCCGGCGACGCGACCGCGGGGGGCGCCGCGGACGCGGCCCATAAGCTCGCCGCGGAACTCAAAGCCGACAGCAACCCCGCGAAGGGGCCGGTCACGGTCGAGGTGTCCCACGTCAAGGGCGGGATCAAGTAGCGGCGGCGGGAACGACCGAACCCCGGCTGTTGGCGCCGGGGTTCGCACGTTTTTCGGGTTCGCCCCGAAGGTCACTCGTGCTCGTCGGCGAACTCCTCGAGCCGGCAGGAGCGCGTCGGCTGGCGCAGCTTGAGCAGCCCGCGGGCCTCGATCTGCCGGATGCGCTCGCGCGTGATGCCGTACTGCCGGGCCACCTCGTCGAGCGTCCTGGGCGTCCCGTCCCTCAGCCCGAACCGCATCTCGATCACGTCGCGCTCGCGCGGGGCCAGCGACCTCAGCACCTCGATGATGCGCTCTTTGAGGAGGTTCGCGTCGAACTGCTCGCCCGCGTTCGGTTCGGCCCCGTCGCTCAGGAAGTCCTCCAGCGCCCGCTCGCCCTCGCCGCCGACCGCGTCGTTCAGGCTGACCGGGTGCCGGCCGACGATGCGCAGGCTGCGCACGTCCTCGGCCTTCACGCCCAGCGCCTCGGCCAGCTCCTCGGACGTCGGCTCGCGCCCGATCGCCACGGTCAGCTCGCCGCGCAGTTTCTCGGTCTTCGACAGCAAGCTGATCTGGTGGCACGGCACGCGCACGGTGCGGGCGTTGTCGTGCAGCGCCCGGGTGATGCCCTGGCGCACCCACCACGTCGCGTAGGTGCCGAACTTGAACTCCAGCCGCCACTCGTACTTGTCCACCGCCCGCATCAGGCCGCGGTTGCCCTCTTGAATGAGGTCGCCGAACGGCAGCCCCCGGTTGCGGTAGTTCTTGGCGATGCTGACGACGAGCCGCAGGTTCGCTTCCGCGAGTTCCTTCCGAACGGCCTGGTACGCGAGCCGCCGCTTGCGCAGCACGCGGACGAGGGCGTTCAGCTCGTCGGCGGTCATGGACGCGCGGCACTCGGCGTCGCGAAGCAGTTTCCCCTGCCGGATGCGGTCGGCCGGGCTGACCGCCGCGGCGTGCGCGATGGCCAGGTGCTTGAGCTCGTCCGCGAGGTCGCTCAGCTCGTCGGTCCACCGCTCCAGCAACTCGGTGCGGGGCGACAGTTCGCTCGCCAGCTTGCGGCACTTGGCGAGCCGCAGGACCCGGTCGCGCCGCCACGCGAGGCGCCCGCCCCGGTACTCGTCCCGCACGCCGGCCGCGAACACCCGGGCGTCCTGTTCGAGCAGGACGCGGAGCGTCGGCAGGTCGGTGCCCAGGCGCGCGACGATCTGCGCCCGCGTGAGCCGGAGGTCGGCCGACGAGTACGCGTCGATGTTCGGGTCGATGGGCGTCAGGCCGGCGGCGATCTGCTCGAACTTTTCCAGCACGCGGGTCAGCGGCCGGGGGCACAACAGCGCCGCCGCGCGGAACCGGTTGCGGTGGTGTTCGAGCTTCTTGGCCAGCGCCAGTTCCTTGTCGCGAGTGAGCAGCGGGATGGAGCCCATCTGGCGCAGGTACAGCCCGAGCGCGTCGTCCGGCCCGCCCGCGTACTCGTCCTCGCTGGCCGGCGCCTCGTCGCCCGCGGCGTCCGGTTCGAGAGCGGTGTCGTCGTCCTCGCCCTCGTCCTCGCCCTCGTCCTCGAGCTCGTCGCGCTCGTCCGGCTCGGCCGCCTCGTCGTGAAGCAGCCGGTCGGCCGCGGGGCGGCCGTTCGTGTCGTCGGTGTTCGTCATGCGATTCATGTTCCTGTCCGCTCGTTGTCGTGCGGTCGGCCGTTACGGGTCCGTGTGTGCCGAGTGCGGGTCGGGTCCGGGCGGGGTCGCGCCGGAAGGGTCGAGTGCCGCGGGTTTGTCTTGGGGGTCTCGCGTTACGGCACGAGCCCGGAAGCGAGGAGGAAGCACAACCAGGGTAGCCCGTTCGGCCCGGGCGCACCCGGCCTGAACATTTGACATCCCCAAAAGAACAAAGGTTCACCGCTCATGCCAAATCCCGTCGAACCTGACCTATTATACCCGACCTTCCTGGCTCAGGCGCGCGGGCGGCCCGCAAACTTTCACCGACCGCACCAGTTCAACTCCGGCGCAAACCGCGTGCCACAACTCATCGGTGCGGTCGCGCCGGCCGGGGTTCCCAACCGGCGCCTCAGAAGTAAAACGTCCGAGTGGACCGAATTGGGGCAGAAATCGGCGGTTTTTTTCGGGAGTGGCTGCTGTGGCCCGCGGGACCGGGCGCGCCGCTGGTGATCTTCCTCACCGGCACCGGCGGAACCGCAGAATGGGCCGACCGCGAAACCGGGTGGTCGGAACTCTCCCGGCGCGAGGGGTTTGCGCTCGTCGTTCCCGAAGCGCTCCCGCCAGATTTGACGAAGCCGGCATCGTTTCTCAACAACCCGCCCCGGTGGAACGATGGGTCGCCCCCGCTGTTCGCACCTCCGGCCCACGACGACGTGACGTTTCTGACGGCGGTGATTGATCGCACTGCTCGCCATCTGAATATTGACGCGGCGCGCGTGTTTGTCACCGGCTTCTCGAACGGGGCCGGCATGACATTTCGTCTGGCGGCCGAAGCGGCCGACCGGGTGAGGGCCGTCGCCCCCGTCGCTGGACACTGTTGGCTGCCCGACCCGCGGCCCGTGCGCCCGGTTCCGACGCTCTACACGATCGGCACTCAAGACCTCATGCTCCCGGTCCGCGGCGGCGAGGTGCGCCTGCCCTGGTCGAGTCGCCTCGTGAAGCGCCCGCCGGTCAACCAGACGCTCGAGCGCTGGGCCGTCGCCCTGGGATGCGACCCCGTTCCCGTCGCGCACTCGGACGCCGGCTCGGTGCGCACCGACCGGTACCCCGGGCCGGTGCGGTTCGACGCCGTAACGATCGAGGGGCTCGGCCACCACTGGCCCGGCGGGCGCGCGCAGCTGAACCCGCGGACGGCCGGACCGCCGTCCGCCGCCGTCCACGCCACCGAGATGATTTGGGCGTTCTTCGCTTCTAACCTTTAAGGGCGCGCCCCTGCCGGGGCGTGCGATAACCGGGGCTCCGTCACATGCGCAACCTGCTCGCCCTCGCCCTCCTGGTCTTCGCGTCGCGGGCCGGCGCCCTTGAGCCGAAGGACGTGTGGCTCGTCGTGAACAAGAACGTGCCCGAGTCGCGCGCGGTCGCGGACCACTACATCGCCAAGCGCGGCGTGCCCAACGGGAACGTCGTCGCCCTCGATCTCCCAAAGGGCGAAGACGTTTTGCGCGCCGACTACGACACTAAGCTCGCGGCGCCGCTCCGCGAGGCGCTCAAGGAACACAAGGACAAGGTGAAGGTGCTGGTCACGACCTACGGGGTGCCGCTCCGCGTCGGGCCGCAGTTGCCCGACGACGAGCAGAACAAGGCGCTGGAGAAGCTGCGCCCGGAACTGGCCGACGCGCGGAAGAAACTCGCGGACCTCAAGGAGAAGAAGGCGGACGCGAAGGAAATCGAAGCGGCCCAGCGCCAGGTGGACGGGCTCCAGAAGCGCGAGCGCGTCCTCGCGCACGCCGAGAGCAACGCGAGCGTGGACAGCGAACTCATGCTCCTGTGGTGGGACAAGTACCCGCTGGCGCGGTGGGTCGACAACCCGCTGTACTTCCAGGCGTCGGCCGAGTACCGCAAGGCGGCGCCGGCGGTGCTGCTGGTGTCGCGGCTCGACGGCCCCACGCCCGAGATCGCGAAGCGCCTCGTTGACGACGCGGTGGAGGTGGAAAAGAAGGGCTTGAGCGGCAAGGCGGTCATCGACGCGCGGGGCGTCCGGTTCGACCCGAAGGGGGGCGACGCCTCCGGGCACGGCTACGGCGGGTACGACGAGTCGTTCCGCGAGGCCGCCGCGCTGCTCGAGAAGGCCGGGCTGAAGGTCGAACTCGACAACAAGAACGAGGTGCTGCCGGCCAACACCGCGACGGGCGTGGCCCTTTATTGCGGGTGGTACTCGCACGCGCACTTCGTGGACTGTTGCCAGTACGAGAAGGGCGCCGTGGCGTGGCACCTCGCGAGTTCGGAAGCGGTCACGCTGCGGCGCGAGGACAGCAAGGTGTGGTGCCCGAACCTGTTGAAAAAGGGCGTGTGCGCGACGCTCGGCCCGGTCGCGGAGCCGTACACGGTCGGGTTCCCGAAGCCGGCCGAGTTCTTCGGGTTCCTGGCGACCGGCGAGTTCACGCTGGTGGAGTGCTACGCCCGCTCGCTGCTCCTCTGCAGCTGGATGACGGTGCTGGTCGGCGACCCGCTGTACAATCCGTACAAGAACGCGGCCGGGGTGAAGCTGAAGCCGGCCGACGTGGTCCCCAGCCCCAAAGGCGGCAAGAAGATCGGGCCGTGAGTGGCGAACCGGGGAACGGAGAGGCGCGGAAGCGGGTTAGCCGCGCGCCGCCTTTGCAGTGCAGGCGCGCTCGGGTGCCCGCGCCGGCGGTTCGCGGCTGACAGCGACAGAACTTCTGTTGGCCCTTTACTTCCCGTCGATCAGCTTCAGAACGCCGTCGGCGAACAGGGCCCCCTCGCGCCCGCCGCTGGCGGTGATCACCTTGCCGTCCGCGGCGAGGGGGGACTTGTCCCAGAGTACCCCGATCTTGTCCCACCGGAGCATCGGGAAGCGGTCGAACAGGGGGGGGCACGGGGCGGCCTTCTTGCCCTTCAGGAACCCTTGCGCGGCCAGGACGCCGACCCCCATCCCGATCGCGCCGACCGGTTTGCCGTCGGCCTTCGCCTTCTGAATCACCCCGCGGGCCGCTACCGCCCCCTTGCCGGTCATGTACTCGTCCACACGCTCCCCGCAAAACAGGACGGCGGCGTAGTCGCGCAGGTCCATGTCGGCTGTGAGCGCGAGGTCGATGGCCACGCTCGCGACCGGCGAGAATTGCCCGGGGCGGGTGCGCAGCGGCGCCCGGTCGCCCTCGAACGCCGCGGTCAGCACCTTCACGCCCTGCGACTCAAGTTGGTCGCGCACCGAGAAGTAATCGTCCATCCACACGCCGTAGCTCGGCACCACGTACAGAATCTGCGTTCGCTTGGGCGGCGGCGGGATCACGGGCGGCAACTCGGCCCCGTCCTTGTTGTCTTTGGTGTCCGTGGTGCCCGTGGTGCCCTTATCGTCCGTGGTGCCCTTCGCACCCTTGCTCGGGTTGACGGCCGGCGGCACCTGGGGTGCCGCCTTCGCGCTCGCCACCGGATCACTTGCGGGGGTGTTCGGCGTGGGGATAAACTTCCGGGCGTAGTTCGCGAGCCCGAGCGCGCCGACCAGCACCGCGACCGCGACCGCGCCGCGGACCGCGGCCCCCTGATACCGCTTCCACACAGGCGCCTTTCTTCGCTTCTTCTTGAGGGGCCGCGCGCTTCGTGGCCGCGGCGCGTCGGGGAGGGTTGGAACCCCGGGGTCCGTCTCGGCCGCGAGGGCCCGCGCGGGTGCCGAGGTCGTGGACGCGGTGGTCG
>JBJSXS010000607.1:0-2530 GCA_046086545.1 Gemmata sp. | reverse complement strand
TCGACGACCGCGCCGCCGGGGTACATCTTGCTCTTGGAGAGGGCGAGCAGCACGTTCCCGTTGTCGAGTACCCACCCGTCACGCGACGGGTGCGCGTACTTCCAGGCGACCTTGCCGGACGGGTCGGTGATGAACGTTTCGCCGCCGGTCGCGAGGAACGCGTGCTTGACCGGGTCGGCCGCGCGCGCCGATTGAAGCGCGGTCGCGCAGATCAGGGCGCACAGATACAGTAGCGAACGAGTCATTTCAGGGTTCTCGTGTGACGACTGGGCGCACGATTATCGCCGCCCGGGGGCCGTTGGCAAGCGCCATACCGCGGCATGGGCAGTGCAACGCGTTCTCACACCGGCGGGTGCCGCTGGACGCCCGCACCTGCCGACCCCGCGACCGCTTGGGTATGGCGAAACCTCGCTACGGTTTGGCTTTGCCCAGGTCCACCCCCTTTTTCTTCAGTGCCTCCTCGAGCTTCTCCTTACTCGTCTTCGCCGGGTCGATGAGGGCGGTGACGCGACCCTCCTTGAAGCTCGCCGTGGCTTGCTCGACGCCGTCTATGGCCGCGACCGCTTCGTAGGCGGCGAGGCAGCACGCCTTGCAGTCGAGGCCCGCGACCGGGAACACGACCTGTTCGAGTTTGTCGCGCGGCACGGTGCGGCGCGGCTTGACGCCGAACGTGCCGCGGGTCACACCGCGCAGCTTCTCGTTCACCAGCTCCGTGACGCGCTCGGGCTTCTGGTTGGGGAACAGTTTCGCGGGGGTGAACTCGACGGTCACCTCCGCTTCATCGAAGCTGACGGCGGCCAGCTTGAACTCCGGCAGCTCCTCGAACGCGGCGCGCAAGTCTTTTTCGCGGTCCGGGCTAAACAGCCCGATGAGCCGGTAGGTGACCCTCTCCGGCTTCGGCTCGACCTTCGCGGGCTGCGCGGCGGCGAACGCGGGGAACAGGAGGACCGCAAACAAGTGTGTGCGCATGTCTGATTCGGGTTCGGGTGTTGACCTCTACCCTTCCGGGAGAGTGTGGCCGGCGCCGCGCCGGCCGGGTGAGTGTGAGCTTGGCTAGGCGGCGCGTGAAGCTTCGCCCCTCACACGGCTACAAAGCCTTGCTCCTCTCTCGCTCACGGGTGAGGCAAAGCAGGACGCTACCGGGACCGGAACAGGTCGCTCGCGACCAGTTCGCGGATCAGGGAGCCGACCCCGCGCTTGTCGGCAGCGGCGACGATTCCGGCGATGTCGTCGCGGTCGGCGAACGACACCCCCCGCCCGGTGCTATAAACCGCGAACTGCTTCGCGAGGTTGGTCGCGAGCAACTTGGCGTCGGCGGCGAGCAGGGTTTGGAACTCGGCGATCCCGTCGAACGCGCGCCCGCCGGGGAGCACGCCGCCGGCGTCCACCTGCGGGCCGAGTTTGAAGCCGATGCCAATAAAAGGGTCGATGACGCCGCGCGGCGCGGGATCGCCGGTCCCGAGCGAGCGGTACCGCGCGCGCTGCCCGCCGATCACGTCGAAGCTCTCCAGCGCGAACCCGGGCGGGTCGATCTTGGCGTGGCACGCCGCGCACGCCGCGTCGTTGCGGTGCTTGTCGAGCTGCTCGCGGATGGTGGTGGCGCCGCGCACGTCGGGCTCGACCGCGGGAACGTTCGGCGGGGGCGGGGCCGGGGGCTGTCCCATCAACCGCTCCAGCACGAACGCGCCCCGCGGCACGGGCGAGGTCGTGGTGCCGTTCGCGGTCACCTTTAGCACCGCGGCTTGTGTCAGGAACGGCCCGCGAACGCTGTCCTTCGGTAGCGGCACCCGGCGCACCTGCGACCCGGCCACGCCCGGCACGCCGTAATGCACCGCGAGCTTCTCGTTGAGCATCGCGAAATCCGACTTCACCAGGTACGAGGCCGGCAGATCGCTCAGGATCAACTCGCGGAAGTACGCGTAGCTCTCGGCGAGCATGGAGTCCTGTAGGTACTTGCTGAACTCCGGGTACAGCTTGCGGTCCGGGTCGTTGGTCGCGATCTGGCGGAGCTTGAGCCACTGCCCGAGGAAGTCCTCGATGAAGCGCTGCGCCTTCGGGTCGCGCAGCATCCGGTCCAGCTCCTTGTTGAGGGTCTGTTTGTCAGTCAGTTTCCCGCTCGCGGCGACCGCTGTGAGCGCGTCGTCGGGCATCGAGTTCCACAGGAAGTAGCTGAGCCGCGCGGCGAACGCGTAGTCGTCGAGCTTACCCGGCGGCTCGACGTGGTACAGAAAGTCCGCCGAACACAGCGCCGCGCGGTACGCCCACCGCATCGCCAACTCGAAGCAATCGCCGGCTGTCAGGCGCTCCGCGACCTTCGCTACGTACTGCCTGCGGGTCTCCGCGCTCACGGGCCGGCGGAACGCGCGGGGCAGGAAGTCCGCGAGCAACCGGTCCGCGTCCTCAAGCGGTTTGACGCTGACGACGGTCCACAGCCCCGCGACCGGGTCCGGCTTGTTGCGTCCCATGAAGAGCGGCTGGCGGTCGGGCGCGCGGGCCGGGTACGTCACAGTCGGGACGGTCTTCGGGTCGA
>JBJSXS010000606.1:0-3389 GCA_046086545.1 Gemmata sp. | reverse complement strand
GGGCGAGCCGATCAAGCTGGAGTTCGGGCGCCGGGACGCGGGCGTCGTCTACGTGCGCCGCACGCTGCCCGGGCAACCGCCCGCCGAGTTCACGGTCCCCGAGCAGATCAAGGTCGGGGTGGCGACCGAGAGCGCCGACGTGCTGGCCGCGGTCACCAAGTCGCGGCTCGACCTGCTGGACCGGTCGCTGCCGTCGTTCTCGGACGCGGTGCGCATCGCGGTCACCGGCGCGAACAACTACACGCTGGCCCGCGACACGCAGCCCGACCCGCTGTCGAAGGAGGTGCTGTGGCGGTTCGACCCGGCGGACCCGCGCAAGGGGCAGGTGGCCGACGGTGGCACGGTGCGCAACGAGATGATCTACCGGCTGGCGAACCTGAGTTCGTCGTTCGGCCGGTTCGTGGACGAGCAGCCGAGCGCGGAGAAGCTCGCGGGCGAGTACGGGCTGACCCCGCCGCGGCTGAAGGTGACCGTCGATCTGCCCGCGGGCACCGACCCCAAGCAGGCGACGTTCGAGTTCGGCAAGGACGCGCCGGACGGGGACAAGGTGTACGCGCGCGTCGCCGGCCGGGCCGCCGTGTTCACCGTGCAGCGCCGCGTGTTCGACGTGTGCCTGAACCCGGACCTGCGCGACCGGTACATCTTCCGCGCGGTGGACGCGCCGAACGTCAACAAGGTCGAGCTGAAGGGCTGGGGCGATGTCGGGTTCCAGACCGAACTGACGTTCGAGAAGAACAAAGACGGCGCGTGGGCCGCGACGAAGGCCCCCCCGGGGTTCGTCGCCGATCAGGTCAAGGTGGCCGCGTTCGTGGACCTGCTCGCCCGGCTCCAGGCGAAGACGTTCGAGAAGGGTCCGGCGCAGCCGGCCCACGGGTTCGGCGACCCCAAGCAGTCGCTCCAGGTGACGCTGCACTGGCCCGGGGGCGCAGTCGCGCTGAACATCGGCGCGACGCCCGACGGCGGCGCCACCTACCACGGCTGGTCCGCGTGGCTCCCGCAGTCGGACCCGGTGTTCACCTTCGAGGGCGCGCTGTTCAAGCCGTACAAGGACCGCCCGGGCGGGCTCGCCCGGTAGCGGCGGCCGGTTACCAGTGGTCAGTCGTCGGTGGCCAGTTATCAGTAAATAGCGGGGGGCTGGTTCCTCTGCGGCCTTTACTGACAACTGACCACCGGCAGCTGATGACTTCGCGAACAACTTTCACCAGTGTCGGCTGCACCGTGTGCGGGTGCGTGTGCGACGACCTCGCCGTCACCGTGGCCGACGAGCGCGTCGCCGAGGTGCGCGGCGCGTGCAGGCTCGCGGACCCGTGGTTCCGGGCGCAGAACACCACCTTCCCGCCCGCCGCCCTCATCGACAACCAGGCGTGTGACCCGGAGGCCGCGTTCGCGCGCGCGGCCGAGGGTCTGCGCGGCGCGCGGTACCCGCTGATCTACGGCCTGTCGCGCAGCACTACCGAGGGGCAGCGCGCCGCGTGCGCTCTCGCCGACCGGCTCGGGGCGACCATCGACACCACCGCCAGCACGGGGCACGCGCCGTCCATTCTCGCCCTCCAGCAGGTGGGCGAATCCACCTGCACTCTGGGCGAGGTGAAGAACCGCGCGGACCTGGTCGTGTTCTGGGGCAGCGACCCGGTGGCCACGCACCCGCGGCACCTCGAGCGGTACTCGGTCGATCCGGTCGGGCGCTGGGTGCCGAACGGCCGCGCCGGGCGCAAACTCGTTGTGGTGGACGAACAGGAAACCGAGACCGCGAAGCTCGCCGACCTGTTCGTGCGCGTGCCCCAGGAGCAGAACTGGGAGGCGCTGTGGGAGCTGCGGCTGCGATGCCGCGAACGGGAGACGGGCCCGCGCGCCGACGCGCGGCCGAGCGCCGACGCGTTCTCTCCCCTTCTCTTGAAGCTCGCCGAACTTATCCGCGCGGCGAAGTGCGGGGTGTTCTTCTTCGGCGGTGGGTTGACCCGCGGGCGGCTCGCGCACCGAGCCGTCGAGGCGCTGCTGCAGCTGGTCACCGACCTGAACGACCGCGGGCGGTTTTACGCGCGGCGCATGCGGCGGTACGGCGACGTGGCGGGCGCCGACTCGGTGCTCGTGTGGCAGACGGGCTACCCGTTCGGGGTGAACCTGAGCCGCGGGCACCCGCGGTACAACCCCGGCGAGTTCACCGGCCCCGAGATGCTCGCCCGCAGCGAGCCCGACGCGTGCATTCTCGTCGGTAGCGAAACGGTCGCCGACTTCCCGCCCGAAGCGCTCGCGCACCTGCGGCGCATCCCGGTGATCGCGCTCGACCCGCCTGGCGCGGAGCCGCCCGTCCCCGCGCAAGTGCGGTTCACCACCGCGGTGTACGGCGTCCACAAGCCCGGCACCGCGTACCGCATGGACGAGGTGCCGGTCCCGCTCCGGGTGCTGCTGCCCACCGACTACCCGAGCGACGCCGACGTGCTGAACGAGCTGCTGCGCCGCGTGCGCGCGTAGCGTCAGCGCGGGGCGTACAGGCTCGCGAGGTGTTCGGGACCGAACTGCAGTTCGTCGCGCCGGCCGCGCCGCGGGGGTCGGCGCCTTCACCGTGTCCCGCTTCGCGTCGCGCGGCGGGCCGCACACGTACTGATCGACTGCCGTTCCAATCTCTAGTTTCCGCGCTCGTCGCGGCCCGAAATCTTGAACCGCGGGTGGCAGTAGCGGCGTTCTGGACGCGCGGCTCTGTGAGCCTCACGCGCCACACCCGCACAACGGGAAACGGGTCCCGGTCTTGCAGCCGCTCGCCGTCGCGCGGGGCGGGGCCGAGGTGATTCGCCGCGTCCGGGTTCGCGGCGGCCGCGAGCGGCGCCTCGACGACGTCGCGGTAGTTCGCCCGCCGAGTGGTCGCCAGCACCGCGCCCTCACACGCGCGGCGGGGCGAACCCGTGAACGTAGACGTCGCCGCCGGACGGCCGCGCGGTGACGCGGTCCAGCGCGAGCGCACCGGCCATTCGTTCGGCACCGGCACCGCCGACCGGAGTCAGCGCGCCCGCGCCGCCGCTCACCTTCGGCGCGACGAACACGTGGAACTCGTCCGCGGCCCGCGCGTCGAGTACGGAGCCGAGCAGGCCCGCCCCGCCTTCGATCAAGACGTTGGTGAACCGCCGCCGGCCGAGGTCGTCGAGAACCGCGTCGATTAGCCCCGCCGTGCCGCCGACCGGAACCGCCTCCGCGCCGTCCGCGACCCAGCCCGCGAGACGGTGCGGGTGCGCGGTGTACACGATCACCGGCGCCTCGCGCGCGGTCGCGCGGAGACGGCACGTTTCGGGAAGCTCGCCCGACGCGGTCTCTTATACTTCTACATCCACTTCGACTTCTACTCCTACTTCTACTTCTACTTCTACTCATACTTATACTCATGCTCTTACTCATAC
>JBJSXS010000605.1:0-2824 GCA_046086545.1 Gemmata sp. | reverse complement strand
CGAACGCGCGGGCGATCGCGTGGCCCAGCCCGCGGGCGCCGCCGACCACCAGCGCGGCGCTTCCTTCCAGTCCGAGATTCACGGTTGCCCCTCGCGGCTCATCCGGTCGCGTCACAGCACCAGCATCGCGTCGCCGTAGCTGAAGAACCGGTACTCGCGCGCCACCGCCGCCTCGTAGGCGGCGCGCAGGAGGTCGCCGCCCGCGAGCGCGCCGACGAGCAGCAGCAGCGTGGTTCGCGGCAGGTGAAAGTTCGTCACGAGCGCATCGACGACACGAAAGGTGTAGGGCTCGTGGATGAACAGGTCCGTTTCGCCGCAGAACGGCGCGGGCGCGCCCAGGCGGGCGGCGCTTTCCAGCGTGCGGGCCGTGGTGGTGCCGACCGCGACCACGCGCCCGCCGCGCGCCCTCGTCGCGCGGACGAGGTCGATGGTTTCGTGTCGCACCTCGCACCACTCGCGGTGAATCTGGTGCTTGGTCGGGTCTTCTTCCTTGACGGGGGCGAAGGTGCCCAGCCCGACGTGGAGCGTGACGCGGGCCGTGCCGATGCCCTTCGCCGCGAGCCGCTCGAGCACCGCGGGGGTGAAGTGCAGGCCCGCGGTCGGGGCCGCGACCGACCCGGCCGCGCGCGCGTACACGGTCTGGTACCGCTCGCGGTCGGCTGCCTCCGCGCGGCCCTTGCGGATGTACGGCGGCAGCGGGACGTGCCCGTGCCGCGACAGCACCTCCGGGGGCGTGCCCGGCTCGCCCGGCTCCATCAGCCAGTGGCGGTCCGGGGTGCGCCCCCGGAGCACCAGACGCAGGTTCGTGTCGGTGACGAACGCGGTGCCGACTGCGGGGTGCCCGCGGGTCCGCGCGAGCACCTCCCACAGCCCGCTCTCGGCGGCGCGCAGGAACAGGGACTCCCACCTCCCGCCCGTGCCTTCGCGCCGGCCGACGAGGCGCGCCGGAAGCACCTTCGTGTCGTTCAGCGCGACGAGGTCGCCGCGGTTCAGCAGGTCCGGCAGGGCGCGGAACGTGTGGTGCTCGATGGCGCGCGCGGCGCGGCGCACGACGAGCAACCGGGCCGCGTCGCGCTCGGCGGCCGGGTGCTGCGCGATCAGGTGTTCGGGCAGGTGGTAGTCGAAGAAGGGCATGGCCGGCAGTGTTCGGTGCTCGGTTTTCAGTCGGACAGCGCCGCGTCACACCCGCACTGCTTCGCGGCACACCCTCTACCGGGCACCGGGCACTCACTTGAAGTTCATCACCCACCCGTCGAAGTCCTTTTTGTGCTTCTCGACGGTCTTGGCCGGGCCGAGCAGCGTGAGGGACAGCACCGCGTCCTGGCCCTTCCCGTCCTTGCCCTCGAAGATGACGTAGATCTGACGGTAGTTCTCGACGCGGGTGATCTTCGCGTTCGGGTCGAACGGCGGGAACTTCTTGAGCAGCGTGCCGGTGATGTCCTGGTAGGTCGCGTCGTCCTTGCCGATCTTGATCTTCGACACGGCCGGCTTCGCGTCCTTGGCCAGCTCGAACTTCTTCACCTGCCGCTCGAGGTTGGCGTCCACGGTGCCGCCGCCCGGCGAGACGAACAGCGCGAGTTCGGCGTCCTCGGGGTCGCCCTTCTCCTTGGGCAGCTTGAACTGGCCCACGCGCATCGTGTTCGACGGCGTCTCTTCCTTCCACCCGGCCGGGGTGGTGGACTTCAGCGCGCCCCACTGGGCCGCGACGCCCTTGTCCTGGGCGCTCGCGCCGGCCGCGAGCGCCACGGCCAACACGGAAGCGACTAACACACGCATGGCACACATCTCCTGTTCGGCGGAACACGGGTTCCGAAACCGGGAGACATTCTATGCGGCGCTCGGGGACCGGCACGGCTCAATCCGCGGCGCGGGGGATCGGCGCGGCGGGCGCGGGCGCGGCGAGTTCGGCCGGCACCGGCGGGTCGAACGGCACCCCCACCGGGTGCCCCGGGGGCGGGTCCAGAAGCGGCTCGGTGTCGGTCACCTCGACCACGGCGGCCAGCACCACCGGCTCGGCGGGCGCCGCCGGCGCCGGGACCGCCGCGGGCGGCGAGAAGAAGGCGAAGTGGACGCCCGCGTAGCCGGCCAGCGTGCCCAGCACGCTAATGAGCATCAGTTTGCGCATGCCCCGCCCTCGCGTGGTTGAACGGGGCGCGGGATAGCGACGCGCGGCGTTCCGGGCAAGCTCAACCGACCACGGGCCGCCGCTCGGCGATGCGCAGCCGCGTGACCCACTCGCGCAGGAACGCCGCCCGCTCGCGGGCCGCGGCCGCCGCCTCGTCGTGCGTGACGGGCACGAACCGCACGCGGTCGCCGGGCCGCAGTTGCGCGAGCCGGTCGAGGTCGGCGCGGATCACGTGCGCCACCTTCGGGTACCCGCCGATGGTCTGGCCGTCCGCCCCGAGCACGATGGGCAACCCGTCGTTGGCGACCTGCACGGCCCCGGGCGCGACGGCCTCTGACACCAGTTCGCCGGGCCTTCGCGCCAGCGGCGCGCCCGTCAGCCGCAACCCCATGCGGTTGCTCGCGGGGGTGACCACGTACTCCTGCGTGACGAACAGGTCGTCGGTGAACCAGTCGCGCTGCGGCCCGGGGAGAACGCGGAGGGCGGGGGCCGGGCGGCGGGGGCTGCCCACACAGAACCCCAGCCCGCGTGGCTCGGTGCGGCTCGGGGCGCACGCGATCGTGTCGCCGGCGCGCGCCGGCTCGAGCGCGGAGCGGCTGCCGAGCACCTCCGGCGCGTCGAACCCGCCGGCGACGCACAGGTAGCCGCGCGCCCCGGTCGGCGTGCCCCCGACCTGGAGCACGTCGCCCGCCTCGAGGG
>JBJSXS010000604.1:0-2354 GCA_046086545.1 Gemmata sp. | reverse complement strand
ACGGCTTACCTTCGGGAACCCAGGCACCGGCAAACTTTTGCGGCTTCTCGGGTTTGCTGTACTGGGCCTGAATACCGGTGCGCGCCAGCGTCAGCGGGCACCCGAGAAGCCCGCAAGCGATCAGAACCCGGGCAGTGGCGCGTGATCGAAGCACGGTTTGCCTCGCACCCTGTTTGAACGTGGTTACTTGCGCACGCCCGCATGCCGGTACTTCGATACCGTCTCCCAAGCGACCTGCTGCACGATCTTCCGCTGCTCGTCGGTAATCGGTGCCAGCTCAGCGAACGACTTGGGGTCCGTCGGGGCGGCCTTGCCGCCGCCCCATTTCAGCCTGGAAAAATCCGGGCTCAGCCCGACCGGCAAGACGCCATACATCGTGGCGAGGTTGGTGTAGGCGAACAGCGTGCGCAGATGCGAGCCCGGCTTCCACATGTCGCCGTCGACCCACAACTCGACGGGGTCGGTGATGCCCGGGAACTTGCCCGCGTCCACCATTTCGATGACGCTACACACGGCCTCTTCGACCGGGGAAATAACCATCACCCGCCGGCCGTGCTTGGTGTTGATCTGGTCGACGAGTTTCTCCAGCGCAACGAGGCCGGCCGGCGGGTCTTTACGCGGTTTCCAGGAGAGCACTTTCCGGTCGCCCTTGCGCTCGGTGCGCGGCCAGTACCACGATTGCCAGACGAGGCGGAACTTGGGGTTTTTCGCGGCGCCCTTGTCGCAGAGCAGCGCGGGTGTCGAGTCGAGCCCGACGTGGCCGGCCCAGGCTTCCGCGTCCGGGTAGCAGTGCGGCGTCGCCAGCAGCAGCATGTCGAAGTCGCCGCGCTCGAGCGGCTCCATCCGCTTCGGTTGCAGCCCCTTCTCTCCTTTGATGTCATGCCACGTGCCGATGTACGGCCCGCCCAGCCACCTGTGCCCCTCGATACCCGCCGCCTCGACGACGGTGTTCTCGCACTCGAAGAGGATCAACATGTGGCCGACCCGTACCCCGGCCGGTTTGGCCGCCGGCGGCTCCGCTGCCACGGCCTGCTGCTTCGGTGCCCCGGGCGGAAGCACTACGAACGCGGCCCCTAGTGTCGCAAGCAGGCCAACGAACGGATGGCCGCGAAAGGCGTTCAGGGCTCTCATAGGCAGGTCGCTCCTGTGGCGAATAGGCACCCGCTCGCGTCTGAAACCGCGACCGCCCGACCGGCTGACGGCCCCGTGATCAGTTGGCGTGTGGGCCTACCCGAACAACTGGTCAATCGGCTTCGAACCTTCCGGCGTGGCCCAGATCGGGCGGCTGCCGAGGAAGTGCTTGGCCCGCGGGTTTATGCCCATTGCCTTGTACATCGTGGCGAACAGATCGCCCTCGCTGACGGGGCCGTCCTGCACCTCGAACCCGTCGCGGTTGCTGGCACCGTAATGCCGGCCGCCCACGATGCCGCCGCCGGCGAGAACGATGGTCCACGCCCGGCCAAAGTGGTCCCGACCGGCCTGGAAGTTGATCGCGGGCGTCCGGCCGAACTCGCTCGTCCAGACCACCAGGGTGTCCTTCAACAGCCCGCGGTCATGGAGGTCTTGGAGGAGCGACGCCCAGGCCGGGTCGAGCACCTGGAGGTTGGCCTTGTGGACCGGGAAGTTGTCGTTGTGGGAGTCGTAGCCGGAGTGACTGGCCTCGACGAACGGGACACCGGCTTCGACGAGCCTGAGCGCCGTGAAGCAGGCCCGGCCGAAGCTGCTGTCGCCGTAGCGCGCCTTGGCCCGCTCCCAGTCCGCGGACACGTCAAACACTTTACGTGCCTTCATCAGGCGCAGGGTGCGGAGTTCGGACGTGCGGTGCGCCGCGAACGGCTCGCCGGGCCGGTGCTCGGCGAAGCGCTGTTCCATGAAACCGAGCAGGTCGCCACGCCGGTCCTGGATGTCCGCCGCGACGGACGGGTTAGCGAACCCCGGTAGTTTCCCGTCGTCGGCCACGACGAACGGCTCGAACTTCGGACCCAGATACCCCGCGCCGTAGAGCCCGCTGCCGGAGCCGATCTTCACGAAGCTCGGGAGATCGTTGTCCGGGTTCTCGCAATACTTGGCGACCATCGCCCCGATCTCGGGGTGCGGAAAGCGCTGGCTCGACGGGTAGCACGTGTGCATGTGATACCCGCCGATGCCGTGATCGACCGACGCGGTCCGCATGCTGCGGATGATGCCCAGCTTGTCGGCGTGCCTCGCGATGTTGGGCAGGTACTCACATACCTGGACGCCGGCGACGTTCGTCTGGATCGGCAGGAACTGGCCGGCGGTGGGCCGGCCCGGCTTCATGTCGAAGGTGTCGATCTGGCTGACGCCGCCCTCCATGTACAGCATGATGCAGCGCT
>JBJSXS010000603.1:0-5388 GCA_046086545.1 Gemmata sp. | reverse complement strand
TCGCCGGCCTGCTCGCGGCCGGTTCCCTACTCGCCGCCGGGCTCACCGGCTCGGTCGCGCAAGAAAAGAAGGACGCGCCCAAGAAGAAGGAGCGGATCGCGATTGCCGAGCCGAAGGACGCCGCGAAAGACCCCGACTTCGCCATCCAGGGCGAGTACGAGGGGGCCGTCAAGCTGAACTCCGGCGACCAGAAGGTCGGCGCGCAGGTGATCGCGAAGGGGTTGGGCGAGTTCGACGTGAAGGTGTTCATGGGCGGGCTGCCGGGCGCCGGGTCGGACGGCAAAACCGCACTGAGGGCCACCGCCAAGCGCGCGGGCGACACCGCAACCGTCACCGGCAAGGACGTGAGCGGGAGCATCGCGGGCGGCAAATTTGTGCTCAAGGACGGCACGAAGATCGAAACGGCCCTGACGCGGGTGGAGCGCAAGTCGGACACCCTCGGCAAGAAGGCGCCGGAAGGCGCCGTCGTGCTGTTCGGCGGCGACGGCGACGAGAAGAACTGGGCCGGCGGGAAGCTCAAGGAGCTCTCCGACGGCAAGTACCTCGACGTGGGCGTGAAGAGCAAGCAGAAGTTCGGCGCGTTCAGGGCGCACGTCGAGTTCCGGCTGCCGTGGATGCCGAACAGCACCGGGCAGGGCCGCGGCAACAGCGGCGTGTACTTTCAGGACCGGTACGAGTGCCAGGTGCTCGACAGCTTCGGGCTGAACGGCGAGAACAACGAGTGCGGCGGCATCTACACGCTGCACAAGCCGCTGGTGAACATGTGCCTGCCGCCGATGCGGTGGCAGACCTACGACATCGAGTTCACCCCGGCCGAGTTCGGCGCCGACGGCAAGAAGACGAAGAGCGCCCGCGCGACCGTGTACCACAACGGCGTGAAGATCCACGACAACATCGAGCTTACGAAGGAAACCGGCGGCGGGCAGAAAGAGGCCGCGGAGCCGGGGCCGTTCCAGTTCCAGAACCACGGCGACCCCGTCGTGTTCCGCAACGTCTGGGTCGTGGAAGTGAAGTAGTCGGGCGACCCCCGGCCGCAAGGCCGGGGCGTCCCGCACGGTGCCGGTCGGTGCCGCCAACACCCCCGGCCGCGAGGCCGGGGTTCGCCAACCATCCGGGGGCTCCCATGTCGCGCCTGTTCTCCCTCGCCGCGCTCGCGCTGTGGGCGGGGCCGTCGCTCGCGGCCGACAAGATGAACGTGCTGTTCATCGCATCGGACGACCTCACCAACAACGCGCTCGGCTGCTACGGCAGCAGGGTCGCGCGGTCGCCCAACATCGACAAGTTCGCGGCGAAGGGCGTGCGGTTCGACCGCGCGTACTGCCAGTTCCCGCTGTGCAACCCGTCGCGGGCGAGTTTCCTCACGGGCCTGCGGCCGGACACGCTAAAGGTCTATGAGAACGCGACGCAGTTCCGCAAGACCGTGCCGGACGCGCAGAGCCTCGGGCAGACGTTCCAGAAGGGCGGGTACAACGTGCTGCGGGTCGGGAAGCTGTACCACTACGGCGTGCCCGCGCAGATCGGCACGGACGGGTTGGACGACAAGCCGTCGTGGCAGAAGACCATCAACCCGCGCGGCCGCGACAAGGACGACGAGGAGAGGGACCTGATCTTCTCGCTCAGCCCGAACGCGAAAGGGTCCGCGCGGTACGGCGGCACGCTCAGCTGGCTCGCGGCCGAGGGCGCCGACGCGGAGCAGACCGACGGGCAGATCGCGGACGCGGTCATCACGCAACTCGAAGCGAACAAGGGCACTCCGTTCTTCATCGCTTGCGGGTTCTTCCGCCCGCACACGCCCTACGTCGCGCCGAAGAGGTACTTCGAGATGTTCCCTCCGGAGAAGTTCGAGCTGCCGAAGGTGCCCGCGAACCACTGGGCCGAGCACCCGGCCCCGGCGTTCGGCAGCGCCAAGAAAGAGCAGGAGAAGCTGACCGACGAGCTGCGCCGGAAGGCGCTCCAGGCGTACCACGCGTCAACCGCCTTCATGGACGCGCAGGTCGGGCGCGTCCTCGACGCGCTCGAGAGGCTGAAGCTCGCGGACAAGACCATCGTGGTGTTCATCAGCGACCACGGCTACCACCTCGGCGAGCACGGGCTGTGGCAGAAGATGAGCCTGTTCGAGAACTCGGCCCGGGTGCCGCTGGTCATTTACGACCCGCGCGCGAAGGGCAACGGCAGGGCGTGCGCGCGCACGGTGGAACTGGTGGATTTGCACCCCACGCTCGCGGACCTCGCGGGGCTTCCCGCCCCCGACGGCAAGGACGCGAAGGTTCCGGCGCTCGACGGCAAGAGCCTGAAAGCGCTGCTCGACGACCCTTCCGCGCGGTGGGAGAAGCCGGCGCTGACGCAGGTGAGCCGCGGGACGCCGACCGCGACCGGCGAGGTGGTCGGCAAGAGCCCGTGGTTCCTGGGGTACAGCGTGCGCACCGAGCGGTACCGGTACACCGAGTGGGACGGCGGCAAGAAGGGCGCCCAGCTGTACGACTACGAGACCGACCCCGGCGAACTCAAGAACCTCGCCGAAGACCCCGGGCACGCCGCCGTGGTGAAGCAATTGAAGGCGCTGCTCCCGCCACAGAAGAAGTGAACGGTTCGGTCCGCGGGGCGCGCCGACGGGCCCCGTTCGAAGTCAAAGCGCACGCTTATTCTGCCTTCGAGTCGGCGTCCGTCGGCGCACCCCGCGGATCAACATTCAGGACTGCCTCCATGCTCCGCTTTCTCTCCGCTCTGGCTTTCACCCTCGCGATGTCGCTCCACGCGGGCGCGGCCCCGCCGAACGTGGTGTTCGTCGTGGGCGACGACCAGGCCTGGACCGACTACGGGTTCATGGGGCACGAGCACATCAAGACGCCGCACCTCGACAAGCTGGCGCGGGAGTCGCTGGTGTTCAAGCGCGGGTACGTGCCGACGAGCCTGTGCCGCGCGAGCCTCGCGACCATGGTCACCGGGCTGTACCCGCACCAGCACCTGATGACCTCCAACGACCCGCCGCTCCCGAAGGGGTTGACCGGCGCGCAGGCGAACAAGGACCCGGGGTTCCTCAAGGCGCGCCAGGAGATGATCGCGCTGTTCGAGAAGTCCCCGGCGCTGCCCAAAATGCTGGAAAAAGAAGGCTACGTCAGCTTCCAGGCCGGGAAGTGGTGGGAGGGGAACGCGTGCCGGTGCGGCGGCTTTACCGAAGGCATGACGCACGGCGACCCCGCGAAGGGCGGGCGCCACGGCGATGAGGGGCTCAAGATCGGCCGCGAGGGGCTGCAACCGGTGTTCAGCTTCCTCGACAGGTGCAAGGCGGACAAGAAGCCGTTCTACCTGTGGTACGCGCCGATGATGCCGCACACGCCCCACAACCCGCCGCCGCGCCTGCTCGACAAGTACAAGGACAAGACGAAGTCACTGTTCGTCGCGAAGTACTGGGCCATGTGCGAGTGGTTCGATGAGACCGTCGGCGACCTGCTCGCGAAGCTCGAAACGAACGGGCAGGCCGAAAACACCCTGGTCATTTACCTGCACGACAACGGCTGGATTCAGGACGAGCAGTCCGCGAACTTCGCGCCCAAATCGAAGCGCTCGCCCAACGACGGCGGCGTCCGCACCCCCATCCTCATCAAGTGGCCGGGGCACCTGAAGGCCGCCGAGAGCGACAAGCTCGCGAGTTCCGTCGACCTCGTGCCCACCGTGCTCAAGGCGGTCGGCGCGAAGCCCGCGAAGGGCCTCGACGGCGTCGACCTGTTGGACCCGCACTGGGTCGCGACCCGCGACGCGGTGTTCGGTGCGATCTTCGAGCACAACGCCGTCGACATCGCGAAGCCCGCGGCGAACCTGCAGTACCGGTGGGTGATCGAAGGGGACTGGAAGCTGATTCTGCCGCACGCCGCGAACGTGAAGGGCGGCAAGCCCGAGTTGTACAACCTCGCGAAAGACCCGCGCGAGGCCGCCAACCTCGCGGGCGCGAACGCCGACAAAGCGAAGGCGCTCGCGAAGCGGATGGACGCGTGGTGGAACCCCGAGTGACGCCCGGAGGTGCTCGCGGCACGGCTCGCGGGCGTTCCTGCGCGAGCCGCGGCCCGGCTACTCGCCGGGCTTGCGCCGCTTCGCGCCGCGCACGGCCTCCGCGGTGATCGGGTCGTCGGGCCAACTGTGCTTCGGGTAGCGCGCCCGCAGTTCCTTGCGCACCAGTGGGTAGCCGTTCTTCCAGAAGCTCGCGAGGTCGTCGGTCACCTGCTGCGGCCGGTAGTTGGGCGCCAGCAGGTGGAGCAGCACCTTCACCCGCCCGCGCGCGACGCGCGGCGTTTCCGTGAGGCCGAACAGCTCCTGAATGCGGGCCGCGAGCACCGGCGGGCGGCCTTCCTCGTAGGCGATTTGAATGTGACTCCCGCTCGGCACCGCCAGGCGCTCCGGCGCCTCGTTCTCGACCGCTTGTGACTGCGGGTAGGTGAGCTGGCCCTTGAGGAAGTCGAGCCACGGCCCGGTGCGCACGTCCGCGAGTGCCCGCTTCCCGCGGCACAGCCACCGGAGCGCTTCGCGCAGGTCCGCGGCCTCGAACGCGGGCAGCTCCAGTTCCGGCACCCACGCGCGCAGGCACCGCACCCGCGTGCGGAACTGCCCGGCGGCCGAGTCGGGTGGGGGCAGCACCTTTTCCAGGCGCTCCGCCGCGGCACGGGCGAGCGCGCTCGCGGCCTCGTCCTCGTTCGCGATGTGCGCGTTCACCTCATCGAGAACGAGGTCGTTGAAGCGCGTCACCTTGCGGGCCGCGAGCCGCTCGGCCCTCTCGTCGAAGGTCACTTCAATTCGCGTCGTGACGCGCTCGGTGGGGAGCCACTCGCGCTCGACCCCGGAGGCGAGGCGCACGAACGCGTCCGCGCCGCCGGCGTCCACGTCCACGCACACGAACAGCGCCGGTTCGCTCACGCCCGAGGTCGGGGCGAGCCGCACCCCGCGCCCGCCGACGGTGAGCGCCTTCGTGCTGCCCGGCTCGCGCCGCCGCGCGAGCCGGTCCGGGTACGCCGCGAACACGCAGCGCAAGAGCGCGTCGTCGGAAGAGCCTACCCCGCCGGCCCCCCGCCCCGAACGGAACGGGGGGGCGGAGCCTTCGCGCACCGCGGACGTGTCCGAGGCGTCTTGGGGGTTCTCCGCCTTGCCTTCGGGGAGGGGGGGCGGTGGGGCAGTTCTTCCGAGCCGCGACAACTGGTCGCGCACCTCCAGTACCGCGTGCGCGCCGCCACGGTGCAGCCGCCCGAGCGGCCCGTCGAGTCGGCCGCTGCGCTCGAACGCCTCGAGCGCCTCGACGCGGTCGAGGACGTCCGACACCGTCGGCGGGGCGGTGCGCGGCGGCGGCCCGATGTCGAACTCGCGCAGGAACGGGTCGCGCTCCGAAAGCAGCGCCGCCGCGAG
>JBJSXS010000602.1:0-2566 GCA_046086545.1 Gemmata sp. | reverse complement strand
GGAGAAAGGGGAAAAAGGGATAACCGAAAAAGAGGAAGGAAAGGAAGGGTGGTGTTCCTCGTGCCCCCCCCCCCCTGTCCCCGGGTCCACCGCTCTTATCTTTCTCCCACATCGAGACAGCCGTGAACCTTCCCGCCGTTCAGCTTCTCCGCCAGACCGCGCCGCAGCCCTCGATCGCGGACGTCGCGAGGGCCGCGCGCGAGCAGTGGCTCGCCTCGAAGACCGCGAAGCGGATCAAACCGGGCATGCGCGTGGCGGTCGCGTGCGGCAGCCGCGGGATCAACAACTACCTCGCGCTCGCGCGGGCCACCGTCGACGCGCTCAAGGAGCTGGGCGCGGTGCCGTTCGTGGTGTCCGCGATGGGCTCGCACGGCGGGGCCACCGCCGAAGGGCAGCGCGAGCTGCTCGCCAGCTACAACATCGACGAGCGGCACCTCGGCGTGCCGGTCGTCACCGACATGGACGCGGAGAACATCGGCCCCAACTCCTGGGGCCAACCGGTCTGGTGGGACGCGAACGCGCTGAAAGCCGACGCGGTCGTCACCGTGTCGCGCGTGAAGCCGCACACCGACTTCCGCGGCACGTTCGAGAGCGGCATCCTCAAGATGCTGGTGATCGGCCTGGGCAAGCGGCACGGGGCCGACCAGGTTCACAGCTTCGGCACCCGCGGGCTGCGCGACATGCTGCCCGAATCGGGCCGGGTCATTCTGAAGAAGACGCCGTTCGTCGGCGGGCTGGCGATCATCGAGAACGCCAAGGAAGAAACCGCGAAGCTCGAAGTCGTGGACCGCGACGACCTCTGGGAGCGCGAGCCGGTCCTCCTGCGCGAGGCCCGCGACCTGATGGGGCGGCTGCCGTTCAAAGGCATGGACGTGCTCATCATCGGCGAGTGCGGCAAGAACTACTCCGGCGCCGGGATGGACCCGAACGTCGTCGGGCGCATGCTCATCGAGGCCACACCGGAGGCCGAGACGAACGACCCGCGCATCGTGCGCATCGGCGTCCTCGAGGTGTCGCCCGAGAGCCACGGCAACGCGACCGGCATCGGCATCGCGGACCTCACCACCAACCGCGCGCTGGCCGGGATCGACCCGGGCCCGTTCCGGATGAACAACCTGACCGCGCGCTCGCTGTGGCGCTCGAAGCTCCCCATCGGGTTCGAGACCGACCGCGAGGTCATCGCCGGCTGCGTGGAGACGTGCTGGCAGCCCGAGTACGAGAAGGTCAAGTTCTGTGTGATCCCGAACACCCTGGAAGTGGTGGAGATGTGGGTGTCGGCGCCGCTCGCGGCCGACGTGAAGGGCCACCCGCACGTGGCGTTCGTGGGCGACCCGATCCCGCTGCCGTTCGACGGGACCGGCAACCTGATGCAGGAGAAGTTGTTCCCGCACAGCGTCCGCGGGCGCCGCACGAAGGGGCACTGACGACACCGGCGCGGCTCGCGGCGGGCCCCGGCTCATTTTGCCCACGCCGCCGCGCCGTCACATCTTGCACGACCGGCACCGTCGCTAGATTGCGTCAAACGAATCACAGCAGAACGGTCCAAGTCGCGTTGGGCGGTAACTTTTACAACCTAAAATCGGGTGCGAGGTGCGCTCTTCCGGGCACTCGCGGAGGGTTCTGGGCCATGAACCGTAAGCTGCTTCTCGCCGCGGTCGCTGCGGCGTTCGTCGTGCCGGCCGGGTGCCGCCACCACTGCCACAAGACCAAGAAGGACGCCTGCTGCCCGCCGGCGTCCGGGAGCGGCCCGGGCGCGCGGAACCCCATCCTGCTGCCGCCGGCTAACGTGCCGGTCAACCCCGGCGCGGCGGTCCCGGGGCCGAGCAACTTCCCGCCGCCGAACGATCCGCTGATCAACCCCGGCGCCGCGCCGAAGGGCGGCGGGCCCGACGTGCTGTTCCCCGACCCGCTGCCGCCGGGCAACCCGTCGGCGCGCCCGTCGGCGGCGCCGGCCCGCCCGCCGGGCGTACTCGGGACCCCGGTGCAGCCGCAGACGGCCGAGCCGCCGAAGGCCGCGGGCGTGAACGCGACGCGCGTCAAGGACGGGCTGTACGCGGGCCAGCGCCCGACGCTCGATGAGTTCGACGCACTCAGGACCGCCGGGTTCCGCAGCGTGGTGTACCTTCACGGCCCCGGGACGGACACTGCGGCCGTTAAGGACATGGCCGCGACCCGCGGGCTCGTGTTCCACGCCATCGAGACCACCCCCGAGACGCTCGCGGACGCGAGCGCCGAGTTCAACAAGGCGACCGCCGACCGACTCAACCGCCCCGCATACGTGTTCGCCGACCAGGACGTGCGGGCCGGCGCCGTGTGGTACCTGAACCTGCGCACGGCGGACGCGCTGGGCGACGACGTGGCCCGGCTCCGCGCCCGCCCGCTCGGCCTGAGCGACCAGGGCGACGAGGGCCGCGCGTTCGCGCTCGCCATCCAGCGGATCCTGGAATCGAAGTAAGGGCGGGCCCGCTGTCACAGCCGCGACCATCCGGGGCGCCCACCACAACAGGCCCCCCCGACGGTCGCGGCGTTGTATCCCCCCACCGGCACAAAGCCGCTCCTCCGGTCG
>JBJSXS010000601.1:0-5961 GCA_046086545.1 Gemmata sp. | reverse complement strand
GTGCCCGCTGCCGGAGGTGACGTTCGGCACCAGCCCGCCGACCGGGCGGGTCGGCACGCGGGAACTGGCCGACCTCATCGACGCGCACCTGACGGCCAAGTTCCCGGCGCTGAAGCCGGCCGACAAGAAGGCGTCGGCGTGGGTGAACTCGGTCAACTTCCCGTGGGTAAAGCTGAACGGCGAGTTGATCAAGCAGAGCCATCAAACCCCGGCCGCGGTCGCCGACGAGGCGGCGCGTGCGCTGCGGGCCGACCCGGAGAAGCGAGTGCTACGCACCTTCACCGCGGCGGAACTGGCCGGATCGTTCCCCGAAACCGACACAACGGCCCTCCGGATGAAGCGGTCGTTCCTCGCGCCGCGGTGCGGCGAGCTGGCGATCGTGCTGCACCCGCACTGGCTGCCGGCGCCGAAGGGCGGCGCGGGCACCACGCACGGCACGCCCTTCAACTACGACACGCACGTCCCGCTGGTGGTGTACGGGCCAGGTGTTAGCGGCGGGGTGCGAACCGAGCCTACGACCCCGCAGGCGATGGCAAGTGTCTTCGCGAAGTGGCTGAACGTGCGGCGCCCGAAGGACGCGGCGTTCCCGCTCCCGGCAGCGCTGAAGTGAGGTGACAACGAGCCGCTTTACATGCCGGCGGGCGCGACGGTGCCGAGCGGCATGGTGAACTCGTCGGTGATGGCCGCGTGCGCGCCCAGCAGCGCCGCCCAGAACGCGGCGCTCTCGCCGGCCGCGCTCGGGCTGGCGTCCGGGGTCGCGCCGGCGAGCGGCACGTCCGGCAGGTAGTGGTCGCGCGTGACCGGGTCGAGTTCGCGCCCCTCGACGTGCGGGCGCGGCTGCAGTCCCGGCGGCGCGGCGGCGACCGCGCAGCACGCCGCCAACACACCCAGACCGCCGAGGAGCGTACGACGCAGCATCCGTTCCGCCTGTTAAGAGAGAGAGCCCGGCACCGGCCGGTCGCGAGCGGCCGGCAGCATAGCGTCGCGCGCGGGGGGTGCAAGTGGAACCGCGGAACGACGCGCCTTGACCGGCGGCACCCACCGGTTTACGATGATTCTCACCCTGCCGGAACGCGCTTTGCACCCGCACGCCTCGCACTCGCCCCTCTGCCCACGATCGGAGACCCTCCCCATGCGCCGGCTCGTGTTCGGCCTTGTGCTCTTCGCCGCGTGCGGGACTGCCGCGGCGCAACCGCCGCCCGGTCTCCCGTCGGCGCGCGTGCAGAGCGTGTTCCCGGTCGGCGCGAAGGCGGGCACCGCGGTCGAGGTGACCGTCACCGGGACCGACCTCGAGGAGCCGGAAAGGCTGCTGTTCGCTCACCCGGGGCTGAAGGGCGAGTTCGTCAAGGCGCCCACCGAGCCGACGCCGGACCCGAAAGACCCGAAGAAGACCGTCCCGCCGCCGAAGGCCGCGCCGGGCGGGCCGCACAAGTTCAAGGTGACCGTCGGGGCGGACGTGCCCCCCGGCGTGTACGACCTCCGCTTCGTGGGCAAGTGGGGCGTGAGCAACCCGCGATCGTTCGTCGTCGGCGACCTCGTCGAAGTGAACGAGAAGGAGCCGAACAACGACGTCCCCGAGGCGCAGAAGATCGAAGTCGGCACGACGGTGAACGGTGTGATCTCGGCGCCCACCGACGTGGACTACGTGTCGTTCGCGGGGAAGAAGGGCCAGCGCGTCGTCGTCTCCTGCCAGGCATCGTCGCTCGACAGCAAGGCGGCGCCGATGCTCGAAGTGTTCGACGCGGCCGGGCGCAAGCTGGCGACGAACCGCAACTACCGCGACAACGACGCGGTCACGGACCTCGTGCTGCCCGCCGACGGCGACTACTTCGTGCGGGTGTTCCAGTTCACCTACACCGCGGGCGGCCCGGACTACTTCTACCGGCTGACGGTCAGCACTGCGCCGTGGATCGACGCGGTGTTCCCGCCGGTGGTGGAGCCGGGCAAGCCCGCGCAGGTCACGCTCTACGGGCGCAACCTGCCGGGCGGCACCCCCTCCGAGTTCACCGCCGACGGGCGCCCGCTCGACAAGCTCGCGGTCACGGTCACCCCGCCCGCGGGCGCCGACGCGGCCACCAGGCTGACGAGCGTCGCGCACGTCGAACCGGTCAGCGCGCTGCAAGACGGGTTCGCGTACACGCTGAAGGGGCCGGGCGGCGCCTCGAACCCGGTCACGCTGTACTTCGCGCGCGACAAGCTCGTGGTGAAGGCGAAGCCCGCGACCGCCCCCGAGAGCGCCGAGGTGGTGCCCCCGGGGAGTGAAGTGGCCGGGTTCCTGGCGAAGAGGGGCGAGAGGGACTGGATCGCGTTCGAGGCCAAGAAGGGCGAGAAGGTGCTGCTCGACCTCGCGGCCGAGCGCGTCGGCGCGAGCGGCGACTTCTTCTTCTCCGTCCGCGACGGCAAAGACCCGAAGCGCGACCTGAGCGGCGAGCAGGACGACGACACCGACATCCTGCACCCGTCCGGGTTCTACACCCGCACCAGCGACCCCGGCGCGTACACGTTCACCGCCCCCGAAGACGGCAAGTACCTCGTCACCATCGGGTGCCGCGAGTCGAGCTACCTGAACGGCCCGAAGGCGTCGTACTGCTTGCGCGTCGGTCGACCCAAGCCGGACTTCCGCGCGGTGGTGATGCCGTACAGCCGGTTCTTCCAGACCGGGTCGTGCGCGTGGCAGGGCGGGACGCAGGCGTACCACGTGTTCGCGCACCGGCAGGACGGGTACAGCGGCGCCATCGCGGCCACCGCGGAGGGGCTGCCCGCCGGCGTCACCGCGCGGCCGCTCACCATCGGCCCGGGGGCGCGGTGGGGCGTCCTCGTTCTCGACGTCGCGCCGGGCGCCGCGCCGGCGACCAGCGCGTTCGCGGTGAAGCTCACCGGCACCGACGGCGCGGGCAAGGCGCTCGTTCGCGCCGCGCGCCCGGCGTCGGTGACGTGGGGCACCCCGCAGCCCGACCAGAACGTGCCCGTGCTCGCCAAGCTGGACCAGGCGCTGGTGATCGCGGTGCGGGCCGAGAAGGCCGCGTTCGGGATCAAGGCCGACCTCGCGGGCGCCGTGGTGAAGCCCGCGACCGGCAAGGAGGAGAAGGTGGCCGGCCCGATCATCGTGATGAAGCAAGGCGACAAGGCCACGGTCCCGGTGAAGGTCGATTGGACCGTGGCCGAGAAGCCGAACGTCACGCTCACCGCCGAGCCGCTGGCGCAGAACCCGCAGAACCAGCCGGTGACCGCACAGATCGCCGGCCAGCCGACGAAGGACAAGCCGGAGGTGCCGGTCACCCTCGACGCGAAGGCGAACGCCGCGCCCGGGCTGTACACGCTCGTGTTCCGGGGCACCGCGCAGGTGCCGTTCGGCAAGGACCCGATGGCGAAACAGAAGGCGAACGTGCCGGCCGAGGGGTTCAGCACCCCGGTGCAGGTGCTGGTGGTCCCGACGGCCGTGGCGAAGCTCACGCCGGGGCAGCTCAAGAACGGCGTGCTGAAGCTCGGGGACACAAACGAGCTGCCCATCAAGGTCGAGTGGCTCAACGACTTCGCCGGCGAGGTGAAGCTGACGGTCAAGCTGCCGCCGGAGTTGACCGGCGTGACGGCCCAGAACGCGACCATCGCTGCCGGCGCCGACGCGGCGACGGTCGTGTTCAAGGCCGCGGCGGACGCGAAGCCCGGGAGCTCGCAGAACGTCGTCGTGACCGCGACCGCGACCTACGCGGGCAAGTACACGGTCACCCAGGAACTGAAGGTCAGCATCACGGTGGCGAAGTAACATCGCTTGGCCCCCCCCGGCGGGGCCAACGCTAAACGACCCGGAGGCACCCCATGCGCCGCACACTCGCACTCGCACTGGCGCTGCTCGTAGCGTCGAGCTACGCGCAGGACAAAAAGGAAGACAAGGAAAAAGAGCTGTACCCGCCGATCCCGACCGTGGACCTGAAGCGGAAGGAGCCGGTCGAGTACGGCAGGGACGTGTACCCGATCTTCGAGAAGAAGTGTCTGGTGTGCCACTCGGGCACCGAGATCCGCGGCAAGTACGACATGAGCACCTACGAGAAGGTGATGAAGGGCGGCAAGCGGGGCACCGCGGTCGTGCCCGGCAAGTCGGCCGACAGCAACCTGTTCACCTTCTGCGCGCGGCAGAAGCAGCCGATGATGCCGCCGAAGACCGACGAGCCGCTGAACTCGACGGAACTGACGCTCATCAAGCTGTGGATCGACGAGGGCGCGAAGGCGCCCACTAGCCCGCTGAAGACGAAAGATAAGGTGATCGTGAACCTGCCGCCGGCGCTGGTGAAGCCGGTGCGCGCGGTCGCGGTCGCCCCGGACGGCAAGCTGGTCGCCGCGAGCCGCGGGAACCAGGTGCACCTGTTCGAGCTGAAGACCACCCCGGCCGAGAAGAAGGGCGGGAAGGACACGCAGGACTGGGTGTACGCCAAGTCGCTCCTCGACCCGAACCTGAAGACGCCCGACGGGAAGGCCGCGAAGGCCGCCCACATCTCGCTCGTCGAGTCGATGGCGTTCAGCCCCGACGGGAAGACGCTCGTCACCGGCAGCTTCCAGGAGCTGACCGTCTGGGACGTCGAGAAGGCCGAGCCGAAGACCCGCGTCGGTGAGTTCGCGGACAAGGTGTGCGCGATCGCGTTCGCGGCGGACGGCAAGAGGTTCGTGGTCGGCGGCGGCGCGCCCACCGAAGACGGCGAGATCAAGGTGTTCGACGCCGCGACCGGGAAGCTGTTCGCCGAGGTCAAGGCCGGGCACAGCGACACCGTGTTCGGGGCCGCGTTCAGCCCGGACGGCAAGCTGCTCGCCACCTGCGGCGCGGACAAGTTCGTGAAGGTGTTCGAGTTGCCCACCGAGGCCGGCAAGCCGGCGAAGTTCGTGAAGTCGTTCGAGGGCCACACGCACCACGTCATGGGGGTCGGCTGGACCCCGGACGGGAAGAAGCTCGCGTCGTGCGGCGCGGACAACTTCGTGAAGGTCTGGGACTACGAGAAGGGGGAGAAGGTCCGCGACATGCAGGGCCACCAGAAGCAGGTGACCGCGCTGGTGTTCGTGGGCAAGACCCCGCAGTTCGTGACCGGCAGCGGCGACGCGAGCGTCCGCATGTGGAACGCGGACAACGGCGGCAACGTGCGCTCGTTCACGGGGGCGAACGACTTCGTGTACGCGGTAGCGGCAAGCACCGACGGCGCGGTGGTCGCGAGCGGCTGCGAGGACGGTGTGGTGCGGGTGTACAACGGCACCAGCGGCACGCTGCTGAAAGCGGCACTGCCGCCCGACGCCGAGCCCAAGAAGGACGAGCCCAAGAAGGACGAGCCCAAGAAAAAGTGACCGACCGGTTGACGCGGGCCGCGCCCGGTGGGGCGCGGCCCGACCGGCGCCGCTCGGGTTCGCTCGGTTAGCACCCTCCGGTCGCGGCACGCCGGAGGGATTCGTTCGCGCAGCTCCCCGCTCTCGTCGTGGCCGCGTTCGCGGGCTTCTTCGTTGTTTTGAATGATCCTCGGCATCTTGCACGACGGCGCGCGGTGCTGCACCGGAGCGCCGCCGCCCCCACTCGAAGACGCGGCCGACGTCGAACTTTCGCGAACCTACCACGGGCCGCGGCGGCGCGCGGACCGGAACCCCAAGACTTGAGGACGGGCGTATAATCCCCCAGCGGCAGCCGACTTGTCCCGCAGGTAGGCGCGGCTATCAGTAACTGCAACCGCGCCACCGGAGCTTGCGATGTTCAGCGAGAGCGGCCCGTACCTCGAAGAACAGTTCCGCCGCTGGCAAGACGACCCCGCGTCCGTCGATCCGACCTGGCAAGCGTTCTTCGCGGGGATGCAGTTCGCCGGGCGGCTCCCCGGCGCGGGGGCCGGGGCCGCGGGCGTCACGCCCGAGGTGCGGGTTCAGACGGGCGTCGTGCGGCTCCTCAACTGGTACCGCCAGGCCGGGCACCTGCAAGCCGACACCGACCCGCTCGCC
>JBJSXS010000600.1:0-9198 GCA_046086545.1 Gemmata sp. | reverse complement strand
ATCGTGCGCCGCGTTCGTCGCCACGACCTTGGCACCGCGTCGTGCCGCACGGGTCAATGCACGGGCCAACCGCTCTTGGTCGGACCACGAGAAGAGCGTCTCGTTGTACTTCACGAACCCGTTGTTGTTGTGCCGGACGGTGTAGGGCGGGTCGGCGAACACCAGATCCCCGTCCTCCGCGTCGTCGATCAACGGCTCGAAGTCCCCGTCCCGGATCGCGGCCCGCCGGAGCAACTTCGCCGTGGCGTGGAAGTCGTCGGTGTCGAGGATCACGGCTGTCTTCGTCCCCACCGGGACGTTGAACTTCCCCTGCAAGTTCACCCGGTAGATGCCGTTGAAGCAGGTCCGGTTGAGGTAGACGAAGCGGGCGGCCCGCGTCACGTCGGTCCGCATCGCCCCGTCGCGCACCGCGTAGTAGTAGTCCGCGTCGTGGTCACGGTGGTGCCTCCTCAGGTGCCGCTCGACGCCCGCGGGGTCTTTCTTGATCGCCCGGTACGTTCCGACCAAGTCCTCGTTCGCGTCGCCGAGCAGAGCCTTCCGCGGTTCCAAATGGAAGAAGACCGCCCCGCTTCCAAGGAATGGCTCGATGTACGTTTGGTACGTCTTGGGAAGCAGGTGAGCGTGCTGAGTCACGAACCACCGCTTCCCGCCCGGCCATTTCAAGAATGGAAGCATTGTGGGTCTTGGACGAGGAAGTAAGAAGTAAGACTATCTCATCGACTTGGATCGGCGTCAATCAAGGGAGGACGAGAAAGTATCCCGCCTCCACCTTGGTGGAGGGGTACGAACGCGACGGCCGATCGCTGACGTCCGGTTGTAACGAACACACGGGGCGACCGAGCGTATCTCTTGGAGTCGAAAGCCTTCTTGCTCGATCGGCGGCGGCTGACGGTTGCAGCGAGACGGGCCAAGCTGAAGATGATCCTGGTCGCGGCGTCGAGCATCTTCTCGCTGTTCAGCTCAGACCAGGACACGTCCGCCAACGCGTTGTGGTGGAAGAATCTGCTCCTGCGTCCCTGCCCCGCCCTCCCGTGGCGGGCGACCGCAACGGTTGGCCCGTGAAAGTGTGGGGCCGGATGCCGTAACTCACCAAGAACGGCCTCAGCCCAGTCGTGCCGTTGATTTGTTGACACCATCACCAGAGCCGGAACGAGGAATGCTGTGGCGATCCCTGACTTCCAGACGCTGATGCTGCCGCTGTTAGAGTCTCTGGTCGATGGCAAGGAGCACGCCATGCGCGACGTGACCGCCGCTCTGGCCGACCGTTTCCACCTGACCGATGCCGAACGGCAGGAGAAACTACCCAGCGGCCAGCAGACGGTCATCAGCAACCGGGTCGCATGGGCCAAGGCCCACCTCAAGGGTGCCGGGCTGGTCGAGAACCCGACGCGTGGGCTCGTCCGCCTGGCCGAACTGGGTCGAACGGTCGTCGGCCAGAAGCCCGCGGTCGTCAACTGCCGATTCCTGAAGCAGTACCCGACCTACCTGAAGTTCATCGGGCAGGTCGGGAGCGACGCGGGCGAGGAGGTCGACGAGGCCGGCGTTGCGGGTCAGAAGACGCCGCTGGAGTTGTTGGACGAGTCCTACACCACACTCCGCAAGGCGACCGTCGAAGAGTTGCTGTCCCGCCTGAAGACCACGTCGCCGGGCTTCTTCGAGGAGGTCGTGGTGCGGCTGTTGCGCGCGATGGGGTACGGGGGCGTGACCGGCGAGGGCACCGTAACGGGCAAGTCCGGCGACGGCGGCATCGACGGGGTGATCAAAGAGGACAAGCTCGGTCTCGACGTGGTGTGCCTCCAGGCCAAGCGGTGGGAGAACTCGGTCGGCCGACCGACGATCCAGCAGTTCGTCGGGAGCATGGACTACATCCGGGCCAGGAAGGGGGTGATCATCACCACCTCCCAGTTCACCAGGGACGCGACCGAGTTCGTGGACCGGATCGAGGGCAAGAAGGTGGTGCTGATCGACGGCGTCATGCTCGCCGAACTGATGCTCGACCACAACGTCGGGGTGACCCGCACCAAGGTGTACGAGCTGAAGGAAGTGTCGAACGACTTCTTCGACGAGGACGACGGCATCGCGTGACGGGCCGATCCTCGCGAACCGGGGGAGATGTCAAACCCGCTCCCCGCCCACCGCGGCATCATCCGGTCCGCCGGTCTTGGCCGCCGCGTCGAGGAGCGACTCGGCCCGCTTGAGAACGTCCACGGTTCGTTCCAGGTCGAGCAGCCCCGATGGTTCGCTCGCCTGTCGGTACTCGCCGTCCCACACCGCCACCGTCATCCACGTCCCCACCCCTCGGCGGTCGGGACGCTTCACCGGCAACCCGGACTGCCGTGCCGCGGTCACGAGCGTGCGGTGCCACTCGTGCCACGCTACCGACTGCTGGGCCTTGTCCTCGACCATGATCTTGAAGCAGAGTTGCTTCTGTTCGAGTTGCAGGTACTTGTTCCCGTTCCAGTGCCAGTGGAAGTCCGGCCGCTCGTCGAGCAGCCCGTCCAGTCCAGGCCGATCCGCATGGCACTCCATCGGAATGGAATGTCGTGGCTCACGAACCACATCACTCCAATGTGCGGCCCAGGACCACGCATCGCGTCACTTGTCGATCTTGCACATCGGCAACGCCTTCTGGAGTTCCTTCACCCCCGCGTCCGTCACCTTCGAGCCGCTCAAGTAGAGGGTGGTGAGGTTCTTGAGCGGTGCCAGTTCCTTCAGCCCCGCGTCCGTCACCTGCGTTAAGTTCAGGTTGAGAGTGGTGACATCTTCGGGTTTGGTCGGACGTTGAATGCCCCCAGTCGAAGCGGTGCTCAGGGCGTGCAGCAGGTTGATCTCACGCAACGCCTTCAACCCCGCGTCCGTTACCTGCGTGGAGTCCAGGGAGAGCGTGGTGAGGTTCTTGAGTGGTGCCAGTTCCTTCAGCCCCGCGTCCGTTACTGCTGTGCCGAAGCCGCGTTCCAGGTAGAGCGTGGTGACATCTTCGGGTTTGGCCGGGCGTTGAATGCCACCATCACTTTCCTTTTGGAGGAGGGTTCCAAATCGAGCATTACAGCGACGACGGGTTTACCGGGTGACTTCTCATCGCGGGAGACCCCTCCTCCCAGCTTCTTAACGGTCTCGACGGCTCTGTCCTCGGCGTCGTCGGCCCGGCCCGCCGCGGGCGATCCGAGCACGACCCACGACAGCAGACCGCACAGCAGCGACCGCGGCATGGCTTCTCTCCCCGGTATGAATGAACGCCCAGAGTACCACACCGCACCGATCACGTACTGCGGCAAATGGGCAAAGCGTTCCGTGACGGAACCAGCAGCATGGCCGCGACACGAGTACCGTTCGCCCGGCGTCGGTGACGACTCGCGGCGTGGTCGGCGGCCTGCGCCCACCGGGTTCAGGGCTTCTTCTCCTCCACCCACGTGCCCTTGAGCCACGCGTGCCAGGCCCCGCCCCCGACACTCCACTCGCTCGCCCCGGTCTCGTAGAGGTTCAGGGTGAAGTCCCGGTCCTTGTCGTACAGCTCGGTAAACCGCTCGGTGCGGCGGACGCACTTGAACCGGCTCGGCGGCTCGCCCGCCGCCCGCTTCTCGACCCAGTCCCCGCCGTCGGTCCCGGCAATGGTGCCAACCTTCCCGCCCCCGGCGTCGTACCGCCAGACCCGCACCGGCGGCGGGACGGCCTTGGGCCGGGCCAGCACCTGCCCGGTCATCGCCTTTTCGAGGAGTTCGAGCTGCCTGAGCACCGCCTCGACGTTCTCCCCCTTGGCCTTGGCCAGCTCGACCGCCTCGCGGACGGCCGCGAGTTCGACCGGGGCCGGCACGGTGCGGCCCGGTGCGGGGAAGGCCCACCCCTTCGCCACGCTCACTTCGAGGGCGTCGAGAGCCTTCGCGACCGCGGTCACGTTGTCGCCCCGCTTGTCGGCGGCCTTGACCGCGTCGCGGAGGTCGGACAGGTCGGGGACCGCCGGTTCTGCCGCGGCCGTGAGGGTGCCGCCCGCGGCACCGAGCCAGAGCGAGGCGGCGGCAGCGATGAGCCGCGTTGTGATCCCGACCATGGCGACACGCTCCCCAGATGAGAGTGGAAGGGACGCCCCGCCCTCGTTCGGGAGCGTCTCGCCCCCGCCCGGCATCGGTCGAGCCCCTGTTTACCCTTTCAGCGTGATCATCCCACAAGCCTTACGCCGAATCTCGGATTATTTGGGTTTCGCCCGTGTCCGGCGACTTTCGCACCCGAATCGCGTCAGCGATCGTCCGCGACGACTTGGTCGCACGCGATGAAGCCGGTGCCGACACCGGCCGGGGTGCGGGAGACGGCGACTGCGCCTTCGCCCCGGTCACGCCGCAACCCGTGACCAGCAGCCGAACCCGACGCGGCGGGATCGCCGGGCACCTGGGCGTCATCTGCTGATCTTGCACTTGGGCATTGCCTTCTGAAGTTCCGCAACCCCCGCGTCCGTCACCCCGCGAGGCAGTTCGAGGGTGGTGAGGTTCTTGAGCGGTGCGAGTTCCTTCAGTCCCGTGTCCGTCACCTGCGTGAATAACAGTTTGAGCGTGGTCAGGTGCTTGAGCGGTGCGAGTTCCTTCAGCCCCACGTCCGTCACGTCCGTTAAGAAAAGTTCGAGGCTGGTGAGGTTCTTCAGGGGTGCGAGTTCCTTCAGCCCCGCGTCCGTGATCTTGAAGCTGCCCAGGGTAAGGCTGGTGAGGTTCTTGAGGGGTGCGAGTTCCTTCAGCCCCGCGTCCGTCACATCCACGATTTTCAGGTCGAGCGTGGTGAAGTTCTTGAGCGGTGCGAGTTCTTTCAGATCCGCGTCCGTCACCGGCGTGCCGCTCAGGCTCACCCCGACGACGGGTTTGCCGGGCAACTTGTCGTCGCGGGTCACCTTGCCCTTCAGTTTCTCCACGAACGCGACGGCCCTGTCCTCGGCGTCGTCGGCCCGCCCCGCCGCGGGGGAACCGAGCACCAGCCACGACACGGCACCGCACAGCATCATCCGCGACATGGTTGCCCTCGCGTTGTGTCACTGAACCCAGACGAGAGCCCGGATGTTACCACGGTTCGGGACGGGCCGGGGTCGCGAACCGGGGAATCGGGGCCGCAGTGCTTGGCTCCCGGCCGGCGAGCGGCACCCCGGTCCCGCCGGTTGACCCTGGGCGGGCTCGTGAGTCGGTGCCATACGCCGCTACGGCTTCGGTGTCGGCCGGAGCTGGCTCAGGCTCACCCGCTGTTGCAGCACCACCTCCCCAGACTCCTCGCGGACCTGGAGCCGCACCACCGGGTCGGCCGGCTCCCAGTCGATCAGTACGGTGCCGAAGTTGATGTCGAAGTAGGTGAGCCCGACCCGGTACGAGTTGATCTCGCTGGCGAACCGCACCTTGGTCTTGGTGAAGTTGCCGCTCGGCGTGTTCAGGCTGCTGGAGCAGACGTCGAAGAGCGGGTAGCCGACCCCGTCCTTGTGGTCGGCCGGGAGCCTGGAGATCTCGGCCAGGTGCCGGTCGCCCGTCAGGAACACGACCCCGTTGGCCCCGGTGACCTTGATGAGCTTGAACAAGCGGGTGCGCTCCAGCGGGAAGTTGCCCCACATCTCCGAGCCGTGCTCGTCGGGCACCACCTGCACCCCCGACCCGATCAGCCGCAGTTCGGCCGGCACCTTCAGTTGCTCTTCGAGCCACTTCCACTGCGCTTCGCCGAGCACGGTGGCGTCCTTGTCGGTGTTCGGGACGTACTTGCCGCGGCGACCCTCGCCCGGCTCGCCCGGCTTGAACCCGGACTTGAGCGGGCTGCGGAAGTACCGGGCGTCGAGCAGGATCAGTTGCACCCGCTTGCCCGGCGGCCCGAACACCGTTGACGAGTACACGCCCTCGCGGGACCGCCGCGGGTCGTCCTTGGGAACCTCGAAGAAGTCGAGGAACACCTGCTGCGACTCCTTCTTCTTCGGGTACTCGGCCCCGGCGTCGTTGCCCCCGTAGTCGTGGTCGTCCCACGTCGCGTGGACGGGGCAGGTGGCCTTCAGCTTGATGTAGCCGGGCTGCTTGGCGAGTAGGGCGTACTTGGCCTTCATCACCTCCATGTCCTCGGTGTCGGCGTAGATGTTGTCGCCGAGGAATACGAAGTGCTGGGGCTTGGTCTCCACCACCGCGTCCCAGATCGGCTGCGGCTTGTCCTGCTTGGCGCACGAGCCGAACGCGATCCGCGACACGACGGGCGGGTCGGCCGCAGGAGCGACGGCGGGTGCGAGCAGGGCGGCGACGAGCAGGCTGACGCGGGTCATGGTGGGAGGCTCCGGGGTGCTGACATTATCCTCTATTGCGCGGTATCCCGTCGAGATCGCCGCGACCAGTTGAGAGTGGTGCAGGTGGTCATTCCGCGGCATCGGTCGCCAGTGCCGGGATGGCCCGGCCGACGCGGTCCCGGAGGAGTCGCACGAGTTCGGGGTCCATGTAGTCGTACTCGTCGGCGACGTCGAGGCAAACGACCCGCTTGCCGCGGAGTGCGGCCGGGAACTGGCGGGAGAGCTTCGCCCGGTGGGTCGCCTCCATGACCAGGACAACGTCGGCCCAGGCGACCAGTTCGGGGGTGACGGGGTTGTCGGCGTCGGGGGCGACGCCCGCGGACTCGGCCTCCACGCCGGGCACGGCGGCGAACACCCGCTCGGCGGTCGGGCTCCGCAGGCGGTTCCGGGCGCACACGAACAGCAGTCGCACGCGGAGTGCCTCCGGTTCAGTTCGACTGAAGCGACCGCGATTCGCCCCGGTCCAAAAAGTGGATTTGAGGTCGGCGAGCAGTTCCCCCGGTCGCCGCGTGGATCTTACGGTCGAGCCGGTCGAAATCACGAGTGGTCGGCCGTCGCACGGTCGGGGAGGCAGATTACATCCAGTCGCTGCGTCGGGTCGGGTACACCGTCTCTTACTACACCACTGCACCCATGCGGCGACGTAAGGAGTCGCCTGGTGTGTCGGGATCTCTAGATAACTAGACGAATAATAATTGTCTATACGCCCGACTAAGCGGGCGACTCACGTCGATGTCGGTGCGCCCCCACGGTGACTCCGTCTCGACCGCCGAGATGAGCAGGAGACCGCACAGCGATCGGCGACCGCAGACGGCAGCGTGACCGATCAGCTCCCACATGCCGTGACCGTGGCGGGCCGCGTCGCCTGTGACTCGAACACGGTGAACTGGCCGCTCACGTCGCCGCCCCGGAGCCGGTCGGCGGTTGCCGCCGGCACCGCCACCCGCCGACCCCTTGGGTACACCCGCCCCTCGTCGTCCCGCACCTCCCGGAACGGCCCCTTGTACATCACCTCGACTTCGCCGCCGTTCGACGCGGTCGGGACGAACCCCTCCAACTGCAACTCCCGCATCCCGACCCCGCCCCGGACGAAGCACGGCTTCGAGTCGAACTTCAGCATCCTCACCCCGACGAGCCCGGCGTCCTCCAGTAGGGCCACCGGGTCGGCCTCGAACGGCACCGACCGCACCGCCCCCGCCGGCCCCGGCAGGTCGGGGTTCTCGACCGAACTCTCCCCGGCCAGGACGTGGACGAACAACCGGCCGCCCGGCCTCAGCACCCGCACCGCCTCGGCGATCACCGCCCGCCGCTGGTCCGGCGTCAGCGGCAGGTTGAACGTTCCCCGCAGCCGCACCTCGTCCGCCCCGCCGTCGGCCAGCGGGATGCGGGGCGGCACGGGGTCGCTCATCCGGTGCTCCCAGGCGACCGGCCCCGCGGCGGCCGGCGTTCCGAGCACCACCTCCTGGGCCTGCCCGGCCCCGCGGTGGTCGATGTCGCCGTCGAACGTGTACACCTCCCACAGGTTCCCGTCCGGGTCGTGCGCCCAGAACTTCGTCTGCCGGGCGTAGCAGCACTCGACGCCGTCCTCCCGCTTCGTCCGCAGTCCGGCCCGCTCCAGCCGCTCCTGCATCGCCACTAGGGACCGGGCGTCGGGCAGCCGGAACCCCAGGTGGTTGAGTGCCCCGCCCCCGGCGACCTCCGTCGCGGGCTCAAGCGACAAGACGAGCGGCGGGTCGGCGGGCTCGAACTTCGCGTAGTCCGGCCGGACCTTGGCCGGCTCGATCCCGAACAGGGTGCGGAAGAACGCGACCGACCTGTCCAGATCTGTCACGTTCAGCGAGATGTGGAACCGGATGGGGTCGCCCATGATAACCTCGCGGTCGGAGTGTGATCACTCGAAGTAGGTGTCGGCCTTGCCGTGCTCGGCGTACTTCGTCCGCAGCCAGGCGTGGAACTCGCGGTAGTGCCTCTCCCGCTGGTCGCCGCCGTCGGACAGGGCGTTATAGCTCAGATACAGTTGCCGCCGCCACCGGCCCGACGTGTTCGGGTCGGAGCGGTGCGGGGTGAAGCCGCCGAACACCGCCACGTCGCCCGGCTCCAGAACGAGCGGCACCGCCCGCGACTCGTCCACGGTATCGGGCGGCAACTCGTGATACTTCCCGTCCTGCGGGGCGAGCGGGCCGGCGTGGTGGTAGCCGGGGTAGACGACGGTACAGCCGTTGTCGCGGTCGGCCGCGTCGAACGGAACCAGCACCGTCAGGAACGACCGCGGGAATCCATCCCAGGCGATCCAGTCCTGGTGCAGGCCGTACCCCTTCACGCCCGGCGGCTTGTAGATCAGCTTGTCCTTGAACAGGCACGCCGGCTCGCCGTACAGCTCTTGAAGGGCCGCCAGGAGCCGGGGGTGCAGGGCCAGCCGCCGGCACACCGGGCCGATGTCGACCACGGGGTCGAACGTCTCGAACGTACACTCGCCGGTGAACACGTTGGTCTGCCACCGGCACCGCAGGTTCTTCACCGACTTCAGGGACGCGCACTCGGTCAGCAGGCGATCGGCCTCCTCCGCGGCTTCCGCCATCTCGTCCGGCCCGAACAGGGCGGGCACGACGACGAACCCGTCCCGGTCGTACGCCGTTCGCCGGCCGACGGCCGGGGGTGGTGCGGTGGCGTTCATGCGGGGTCTTCCTCCGGCGGGGCGGTCGCGGACGGCAGCGGCACGAGCAGGGCGGCGACGGCGAAGGCCGCGGCGGTCGCGGCGAGGTTTTGGACAACCGGGGCGTAAGACCCGCAGGCCCGCTGCCCGGCGGCGAGGACGAGGGGGCCGGCGGCCGACGCCAGCACAGTGAGCAGCTGCGCGGCCCCCTGGATCTGGCCCAGGTGGGCCGGGCCGAACGCCTGCCGCCAGACGGTGAAGAACA
>JBJSXS010000599.1:0-3808 GCA_046086545.1 Gemmata sp. | reverse complement strand
ACCTGAAATACCACACAGACTTCCGCCGTGTGTAAGCCACGGTGCTCGACGACTGGCCGGAAAAGGATAGCGAGGGCGTCCTCGGCGCGAAATGGGAGCACGTCAAAGACTTCGAGGTGAAGTGAGCAGTTTGCGTGAATCTCGGACACCAAATGCGGTTGACGGGCTTCGGCCGATGGGGAGAATACACAAAACAGACAGCCCGGCCGGACCCGGCCGCAGGAGGAGAGCTCGATGAACGCGCGCGTATGGATTCTGGGAGCGGTCGCCTTAGCCGCGACCGTCGGACTCGGCTCACGGGCCGCGGTCGCCCGGGACGCCGAAAACGGCAAGGCGCAAGGGCCTTACGTCGTGGTGGTCGGTGTAGGCGAGTTCAAGGACAAGGCCATCAGCCCGCGGCCCACGGCCGACGCGGACGCGAAGGCCCTGTTCGCGATGCTCACCGACAAGAAGTATCTCGGCGTCGCCGCCGACCGCGCGAAGCTCATCACCTCGGCCGGCGGCACCCGCGAGGCCGTCGTGAAGGCCGTCGACGCGGCCGCCGCGAACACCGGCGGCGACGACACGGTCATAATCGCGTTCTTCGGCCGCGGCACCTCGGCCGCCGAGAAGCCGTGCTTCTTCACCACCGACAGCACCGTGAAGGACCGCGCAAAGACTGCGCTGCAGATGTCCGACCTGGAGCCGGCGTTCAAGAAGTTCAAGAACCAAAACGTCCTGTTCATGATGGACGTGCAGTACAAGGGCGGGATCGACGCGGGCAACGAGAAGATTCTCGAGCCGAGTTACGCGGAGATCATGAAGTTGGTGTTCGGCGGCGACGAGAAAGACGACACCATGTTGCCGCCCAACCGCGTCATGATCCTCGGCAACCCGCCGTTCCAGGACACGCTGACGAAGGGCGACCACGGCCTTTTCTTCTCGGTCGTGTCCGCCGGCCTCGGTGGCAAGGCGGACCAGGCTCCCTACAACGAGGGGTACGAATCCGACGGCATCGTCACCACGCGAGAGTTGTTGAAGTACCTGGAGAAGGAGATCCCGGCTGCGGCCCGGCAGGTCGGCAAGACGGACAAGGAAAAGGAACTGGAGCCGGTGTTCGTCGGCCGCGGGGCGAGCAAGTTCTGGGTCACCCACAACCCGGCCGAGTCAGATCAGGTCAAGAAGCGGCTCGACGCCGTCGAGGCGCTGGCCAAGAGCGGCAAGCTCGCTCCGGACCTGGCGAAAGAGGCCGTCAACCTGCTGTTCCGTATGCCGAAGCTGAAGTGGTCTCAGGAACTTCGCAAGGCGTACCAGAAACTGGCCGACGGCGGCGCCGCGGACGGCCTCCAGGCCGCCCGTAAAACGCTCCTCGAAGGCCTGAAACTGCCGGCCGAGGACGCGGCCGAGTTCACAAAGAAGGTTGCGCCCGCGATCAGCAAGCTGGCCAGCGAGTACATCAAGCCGCTCACCAAGGGTGAGCTGACCGCGATGGCCATCCGCGGCATGTACAGCGAGGCCGACGAGCCGATTCCGGCCGACATCGCCGACGCTCTCAAGGCCCCCAAGGGCATCGGCGACGACCGGAGTAAGGAACTGCTGACGGAGGCCCGGCTGCGGCTCGGCAAGCGCGAAGACCTGGACGGCGAGAAGGCGGCCGACGTGACCGTCCGCGCGCTCGTCGGATCGCTCCACGACCCGTACGCCGCGTACTACACGAACGAGGAGTGGGTGCGGACCCAGGGGCAACTGTTCGGCCGGTTCCCCGGCGTCGGCATCATCATCCGCCGCGAGGCGGTGCGGGACGGGCTGCTGGTCGTGACTCCCATCAAGGCCAGCCCGGCGTTCCGCGCCGGGATCCAGGCCGGCGACCTCATCACCGAGATTCGCCTGGATGTGGACAAGAAGGGCAACCCGCTGCCGTCCGACGCCAAGAAGGTCCACTCCACCAAGGGGCTGAAGACCGACGATGCGGTGAACCTCATCACCGGCGCCCCGGACACCCCGGTCACCCTGGTCGTTCAGCGCGAGGGCGAGAAAGAGCCGAAGGAGTTCCGCATCACCCGCAACTACGTCATGGTCGAGACGGTCCACGGGGTGAAGCGCGACGAGAAGAACGACTGGGGGTACTACCTCGACGAGGCGAACAAGATCGGGTACCTGCACCTGACCCAGTTCATCCACCTGTCCGACGAACTGGGCACCACCGCCGACATCCGCCGCGCGGTCGCCAGCATGAAACGCACCGGGCTGAACGGGCTGATCTTCGACGTGCGCAACAACCCGGGCGGCTCGCTCAACGGCGTCATCAAGATCTGCGAGCAGTTCGTCGGGAAGGAGCTGATCGTCACCACCAAGGAGCGTGCGGGCGGCGCCGTCTTCACCTACTCCGGTAAGGTCACCGGCGACAAGAGCTTCCCGATCGTGGTGCTGATCAACGGCAACAGCGCCAGCGCCAGCGAAATCCTTGCGGCGTGCCTCCAGGACCACGGCCGGGCGACCATCATCGGGGAGCGCACCTATGGCAAGGGGAGCGTGCAGCACGTCGAAGAGTACCGGGACACGAAAGGCCAAATCAAGTTCACGGTGGCCCGGTACTACCCGCCGAGCGGCCGGAACATCGACAAGGTGGCCGCCGAGCAGGACCCGGAGCTGAAGAAAAAAGATGAGTGGGGCGTGAAGCCGGACGCCGGGTTCGAACTGAAGATGACGCGCGAGGAACTGGCCGACTGGTTCGAGTACATTCGCGATCTCGAAGTGATCCCGCCGGCCGGCAAGAAGCCTGCGGCCGTTGACCCCACGAAGGACAAGCAACTCGCCAAAGCGCTCGAGCACCTGAAAGGGCAGATCAAGAAGTAGCCTCTTGCGCTGACGCGCCTGGTGGCGCGGAGGGGCTGTTGGCCGCGGCCGAAGGGCAGCGCGGCCAACAGCCCCTCTTCTGTTTCCAGTTCAGGTCTGTCAAGCTGGCGAACTGATTCCTGATGTAGCCGATAGTCGGGTTAATCTGCCGAGGCCGGTTGCGCGTCGCAGGCCGGGCGCAACTCTTGCGCGCGCGCCTTTTATTACGCCCGTTTCGTTGCGGAAGTTGGGGCGCCATGCAAAATTAGTTAAGTAAGGAGGCTTAACGCGGCACGGAGGGCCGGCTCATAGGGGGGCCTTATGATGTTCCGCCGGTCGCTGTTCATTGCTGCGGCACTGCTGCTCGCCAGCCAACTCGGATGCCGATCACGGTGCGGTTCGAGCCAGCCGCCGGCGTTCTTTTCCTCCAACGCAAAGTCCGCCGCGCCATATCAGATGGTCGGGCGGAGCGATGGATACGGTGATCTGGTGCCCGGCCAACCGGTGCCGTACCAGCCAGGGCTTCCGTCCACTTTGATTCCGGGGGGCACCTACCCGCCGCCCGGGCCGCTGGTGCCGGGCGCTCGGCCCGATGAGTTGCACGTCCCTGCGCCGTCCGATATGATTCGCCCGCCCGCGATCCCTTACCCCGCGCCGGGCGATGCGATGTTGCCGTTGCCGTCCACTCCCGGGACGCCGGTCAAAGGTTTGAACAGATGAGATCAACCCGGAGGGTGACCCGCGACGCGGCCGGCGGTTGGAGAACCGCCGGCCGCGTTGTTTCTAATTACCCAACAAGAATTTAGCGCGGGGTCGGGCAGCGGCCGTTTGGGCACCCGTTGACGGTCGGATAGCCGTAGACGGCCGGAACCGCGCAGTTGCCGTTGGGGCACCCGCCGATGGTCGAGTAGCTGTAGCTCGGGTACACATACCCGCCGTTCGAGTAGATTACAGTGCCGCTGGTGCCGGGCGCTCGGCCCGATGAGTTGCACGT
>JBJSXS010000598.1:0-2822 GCA_046086545.1 Gemmata sp. | reverse complement strand
GATCTCGCTGTCGATGATCCCGCCCGGTCAGGAGCGGCACCCCGACCGAAGCGGCCCGCCGCCGCGCGAACAGCGCCCCCAAGAGCCGCGCCCGCCGCGCGAGCCGCGACCCGCACCTCAGCCGCGCCCGGCGCAGCCCCCGCGCGACACCGCTCGCGGCGGGTCCCAGCCCCGCCAAGGCGGCGACCGCGGCGGCTTCCAACCGCGGCAAGGGCAGGACGCGGCCGGTCGGTTCAATCGCGGTCCGGCGCAGAACCCGCCACCCGCTCCTGCCACACCGGCCTCCGCGCAGCCGCCTGCGTCGCCTCCGCCCCCAAAGCCCGGGAAACCGAAGCCGCTGCCGAGCCTGACCCCCGAGAAGAAATCGGGCAAGGCCGCGCTGAACACGTTCGGCGAACTGCTCGCGTTCTTCAAACCGCCCGAACCGGACAAGAAGCCGGAGACGCCGAAGCCGGACGAGGCTCCAAAGGGCGAGGACAAGAGGCCCGAGGAAGGGCAGTAACTGAGGATCGATCGACTATTGACCGCGTAAATCATCAGGAAGGCAGGGCCAAAGGGCCACCCGGGCGCGCTTTTGCCCTCCTGTTGTGGTCTCCGCGGTCTGTAGTGCCTGTCGGTATTTGTCCTCCCGCGCTTCGGGTTCACCTCCCCCTCCTATCTCCCCTACAATAAAAGCACGCTCCATGCACGCCGGTGGTGCGGGTTCCAGTTTTGTTCTCCGCGCGGGGCTCTGGCCCGCGACTAGGGACATATGATGGCCGACCAACACGATAACCAGCCTCCCGGTGGACCGTCGCCCGCGCCGCGCCGCGCCAACCCGCTGCTCCCCGGCGGATGGATCGCGCTTATCGTACTCGGCGTGCTGGCGTTCGCGTTCCTGGCGTTCAAGAACAATTACAAGGAGATCGAGTATTCGCGGTTCAAGGAACTGATGGACGCGGGCCAGCTCCGGTCCGTTACCCTGCTCGGCACCGACCGCGCCGAGGGCGAGGTCAGAAACCCCGAGCACCCGCTCGCCCAGAAGCTCGAACTGGGCAAAACCGGCCGGTTCGCGGTCAACCTGCCGCACTCCAACGACCAGCGCGCCCTGGCCGCCGACATCGAGAAGGCCGACCAGCGGTACCGCGAGGAGCAGAAGAAGGTGGCCCCGGCCGACGCGCCGGAACCCGAACGGGTCGCCATCAGCCGCCGCGACGAGCCGACACCGTGGCTCGGGCCGCTCCTATTGCAGCTGCTCATCGTGTTCGGGCTGATCACCGTGTTCGTGGTGTTCTTCCTGCCCAAACTACGCGACCCGATGGGCGGCGGGTTCATCAACAACTACATCCGCAGCCCTGCGAAGCGCTACGAGAAGGGGAAGGGCCGGATCACCTTCGAGGACGTGGCCGGGATGGAGTCGGCCAAGCGCGAACTGGCCGAGATGGTGGACTACCTGAAAGACCCGGGCAAGTTCACCCGCGTCGGCGCGACGGTGCCGAAGGGCGTGCTGCTGGTCGGGCCTCCCGGTACCGGCAAAACCCTTCTCGCGAAGGCGGTGGCGGGCGAGGCGAACGTGCCGTTCTTCGCCATCAGCGGCAGCGAGTTCATCCAAATGTTCGTGGGCGTGGGCGCGAGCCGGGTGCGCGACATGTTCCGCACCGCGAAGGAGCACTCGCCGTGCGTGATCTTCATCGACGAGATCGACGCGGTGGGCCGGATGCGTGGCGCCGGGTACGGCGGCGGGTCCGACGAGCGCGAACAGACGCTCAACCAGATTCTCTCCGAGATGGACGGGTTCCAGCCGTCGGAAACGGTCATCGTGATGGCCGCGACCAACCGCCCGGACGTGCTCGACGCCGCGCTCTTGCGCCCCGGGCGCTTCGACCGCCACATCACCGTGGACCGGCCGACGTGGAAGGGCCGGCTCGAGATCCTCAAGGTGCACACCCGCAACAAGCCGCTCTCGGACGCCGTGGACCTCGAGCGCGTGGCCCGCGGTATGGTCGGCATGAGCGGGGCCGAGCTGAAGAACCTGTGCAACGAGGCCGCGCTGCTGGCGGTCCGCTCGGGCCGGAACAAGATCGAGCAGGTGGACTTCGACCGGGCCGCCGACCGCGTGCGCCTGGGCAGCCAGCGGGAGGAGCCGTTTTCGGCCGACGAGAAGCGCCGCACCGCCTACCACGAGGCCGGCCACGCGCTGTGCGCGTTCCTGATGCCGTCGGCGGCGCACGCGCTGGACCGCGTGTCGATCATCCCGCGCGGCCGCGCCGGCGGGGTGACCATGTTCCACCAGGACGAGGACCGGGTCGACCACACGATGAGCGAACTGCTGGCGATGCTGGTGATGAGCATGGGCGGACGCGCCGCCGACCGGCTGGTGTTGGGTGAACCGCTTTCGGGGGCCGTGGGCGACCTGAAGCAGGCCACCCGCATCGCCCGGGTGATGGTGACGCAGTTCGGGATGAGTGACCGCGTCGGGCCGGTGTACCACCAGCAGGGCGAGGAACACGTCTTCCTGGGCAAAGAGATCGTGGAGTCGCGGGCGTACAGCGAGGGCACCGCTCGCCTGATCGACGAGGAGATCCAGCGAATACTGGTTGACGCCGAGTCGCGGGCGCGCGACCTCGTGACGCAGCACCGCGGCAAGCTCGACGCGCTGGCCGAGGCGCTGTTGCTCCACGAAGAGATCGACCGCGGTGAGGTCGAGAAGTTGATGGCCGGCGTGCCGGTCGCGGACCTGCGCCCCGAACCGCCGAAACCGGCGCCTGCGGCTCCAGCCGCTGCGCCCGAGCCTACGGCAACTCCGGACGTGCCGCCCAAGCCCGGCCTCGCGTTCGGTGGGG
>JBJSXS010000597.1:0-6500 GCA_046086545.1 Gemmata sp. | reverse complement strand
GCCTCGAGGCGCTTTTCGGTGCCCGCGGCGCCGCGCCGGTAGTGGAACACCCGTTCGCCGCACTTCAGCACGATGTACGGGATGAGCTGCTTGAACTCCGGGTCCGTTTCGACCTCGTACCGCGGGCGAAACGAGAACGCGGCGGGGTCGAGGACCGCGGCGCGGAAGCCGGCGTCCGCGACCTGCAGCCCGTGGAAGTACCCCGCGGCGCGGAACCGCGCGGTTGGAATCACCAGCACCTTCTCGTCGAGCGGCATCGCGCCCCTCCGTGGTTCTCAGCCGAATCGAACGGTGCGCCTCAGAACACGAACTTGAGGACCGCGGCGGCGACCAGCGCGAACGCGAGGATGTACAGCCCGAGGCGGATGGTGTCGTCGGAGGTGCGGCGCGCGAGGAGTTTTCGCAGCGCGGCGCGGTCGCCGGACTCGATCGCGAGTTGCAGCCCGAGCTCGTAGCTGCTTTGCGGGTAATCGCGAATCGCGTCCTCCGTCAGCACGCGAACGCCCTGGCGCGCGGCGGGAAGTGTCGGCCCGACCGCGGCGTGGAACCCGAGTTCGTCGGAGAACGCGAACGTCGCCGGCCACAGGTCGCACCTCGTCCGCTCGGGGAGCAACTGCCACAGTTCACTTACGAAGTTCGAGGGGGCGTCGCGCCGCAGCAGCACGCGGTTACCGTCCACGAGCGCCTGGGCCGCCCCGAGCAGCAGCGGCGTGTCGCCGGCCTTCAGCACCGCGTCGAGTTTTTCGAGCGTGCGCTCCGGCAGCACCGCCGTCGGCCACGCGAGGTCTTCGAGCGGACCGCTCGCGTGCCAGTTCACCTCGTACCGCTGGCCGACCGCGAACGGGTCTCCGAGGTGCTTGTACAACTCGCGCGCGAGGACGAGGAACCGGAACCCGAGCGCGCCCGAGGGGAGGTCTTCGACACGCACGACCGCGACGTGTGCCGTACCGAAGGGGCACGCCAAGTCGGCCCGCGGGCACGCGACGCCCGCGGGGCGCTCGCCGAACAGCACCGCGATGCGCTCGGCCTCGGCGGCGTCGAAGTCGGGGGTTTGCGCGGCGACCCGCACGCTCCGCCCGTCGCGCACAACGACCGCGTGCTGGATGCGAAGGTCGGGCGTCACGCGGCCCCCAGCACGTCGGCCACGCGCACCACGCGGTGCTCGGTCGCGGCGGCGAACACGGCCTCGCACAGCGCGACCGTTTCGAGGTTGTCCCGCCCGCTGATCTCCGGTTCGGTCCCCTGCTCCACCGCTACGAGCAACTGCGCCATGGTTCCCACGAACGCGTCGGGGAACCACACGTCGTCCCAGGCCGGCCGTTGCCACCCGCCGCTCTGCTTGGTGCTGAACTCGAGCGTACTCGGCGCGCGCGCCGGATACATCGGCCAGCCGATGGTGCCCTGCATCAACCCTTCGGTGCCCTCGATCCGCCACCTGATACCGATGTCGCCCGCGGCACCTTCCTTGCACGGGCCCGCCCACACGTCATCCCAGGAGCAAGCGCGTGCGCCGGTCGCGTACTCAAGGATGTAGAGGTTGATCCCGTCGCGGTGGGGGAACGTCGTTCTCGGGTCCGGGCGCGTGGACGCGAGGACGCGTTCGGGGGTCCCGAGCCAGTAGCGGAACGTGTCGAGGTGGTGAATGCTCATCACGAACGTGGACAGCGACGACAGCCCTCGGGCCCACGGCATCCAGTGCGGCACCGCGCGCATGTCGATACTCGCGAACACCACGTCCCCGAGCCACCCGCGAGCAAGTACGTCCTTCGCGGCCCGCACCGACTGATCGAATCGCATGTTCTGGTTGACGGCCAGAACGATGCCGGCGTCGGAACACAGTGTCGCCAACTCACGCGCGACCGAGAGCGACAGTGCGAGCGGCTTCTGCGCCAGGATGCCGCGGAGCCGGCCCTTCCCGGCCTCAACCGCCGCGCGAATCAGGTCGGGTTGCGCGTCCGGCGGCACCGCCACGTCGAGGATCTCGATGCCGTCGTCCGCGAGCAGCGCGGCGACGGTGTCGTGAGCCCTCGGGAGGCCGTGCCGGGCCGCGACACCGGCCGCCGTCTCCCGCGTCCGCGACGCTATCGCCACCGGGTTGAACCCCGCGTTCCGGTACGCTACGAGGTGGCAGTCGCGCATGATGAAACCGGCACCGACGCACCCGATCCGCCAGCCCAGGCGGCGCGGGAGCGTCGGCCGGTAGTTCAGCCCGAGCGCGCGGTCGGTCGATGAAGTAAGAACCATAGTCGAGCGGCCCGGATGCGCCAAATGCGGTGTGTGATCGTCCGTCAGCCGGCCAGCACCCGGAGCTCGCGCGGCAGCGGGAAGCTCACGTCCTCTTCCTTGACGACGCGCGACTCCACCGTCGCGCCGAACTTCCGGCGCAGGTGCTCGACGCAGTCCTGTACGTGTTCCTCCGGGGCGCTCGCGCCGGCGGTGACGAGTACGGTATCCGTCGGGCGGAACCACTCGTCTCTCAGCTCGGCGGCCCGGTCGATGAGGTACGCGGGTTTGCCGCTGGCGCGTGCCAGTTCGGCGAGGCGCTGGCTGTTCGAGCTGTTCTGACTGCCCAGCACCAGGACCGCGTCCGCCTCGCCCACCAGTTGCTTCACCGCGTCTTGCCGGTTTTGGGTCGCGTAGCAGATGTCGTCCTTGTTGGGTCCGACGATGTGCGGGTACTTGGCTCTGAGCGCGTCGATCACGGTTTTCGCCTCGTCCACGCTCAGGGTCGTTTGGGTCAGGAACGCGAGCTTGGTGTCGGTCCGGAACGTGAGCGCTGCAACGTCGGCGACGTCCTCGACCAGAATCATGCTGTCGGGGGCCTCACCCATCGTGCCGATCACCTCGTCGTGCCCCTCGTGCCCGATGAGGACGATGGTGTACCCCTCCTTGGCAAACTTGATCGCCTCCTTGTGAACCTTTGTGACGAGCGGGCAGGTCGCGTCGATGGCCCGCAGGTCGCGCGCGGCCGAGTGCTGCCGGATGTCGGGCGAGATGCCGTGCGCGCTATACATCACGGTGCCGCCGGCGGGCACCTCGGAGATGTCGTTGACGAACACCACCCCGAGCTTTTGGAACTTCTCGACGATGGGCCGGTTGTGAACGATCTCGTGGTACACGTACAGCGGGCTGCCGTGACGCGCCAGCGCGGTCTCCAGCGCCTCGATCGCCATGTTGACCCCGGCGCAGAACCCGCGCGGGTTGGCAAGAATGATCTTCATGCGGGACCTCCTGTGGCCTGGGTATGCTACGCCAACCGCGAACCAAAGACAGGCCCAACCGCCCGCCGCGCAGCCGCCCCAGAAACAACGAACGCCGCCCCTACGGGGCGGCGTTCGTCTTGAGTTCTGGTCGAACTTACTTGATTTCGACCTTCGGCTCGCTGATGGTCTTCTTGCCGTCCTTCTCGCCGACCTTGCCGGTCACGGTCGCGTCCACGTCGGCCTTGCAGCACTTGCCGTGGTACTTCTCGGCGCCGCCCTTGTCCTGCAGGTAGTACTTGACGCTCTTGTCGCCTTCCTTCACCACCAGCGCGTGACCGCACTTGTCGGTCTCGCTGAGGGCGCACTTGGTGCAGGTCAGCTTGCCTTCCAGCTTCTTGGCTTCGGCCTTCTTGTCTTGGGCATTAGCGCTGAAGGTCGTCCCGGCGAGCGTGACGACAGCGAACCCGAGCGTGATGGCCAACGCAACGCGCAGCATGAGTGAAATTCCTTCGTTCGATGACCGGCAGTGCTGACCCTCGACGCGAGCGTCACGACCCCACCAGTTCGAAGACACTATACCTATCGGCTTACCCTTGTGCAAGAAGCGACTAATTTCCTTTCTCTCCTGATTGTAACAGGGTTTTACCTGACAGATTTTGCGATTTCGGGTAACAACACTTCGCGTGTCCATTGGGACTCGCGCCTGAGTTCATTCAGAGGATTTCCGACGTGCCGCGTGGGTCGGCGCTGCCAACGCTATGGGGTCCGCAGTTCGGCGAGTATGACACAGCGGCATGAAGCATGGGCCGTGCCGGGTTCGTGTTGGGTTCGACACGCTCGCCGCGCCGGCGCACGGAGCAACAGGTCAGTCGCCTGTCCCACCGCTCCTGCGCCCCTTTTTCGCGTTCGCGGGGGCCTTCGGCATGTCAATGTTGATCACCTGCCCGTCGTGCGCGACCTCGACAGTGAGGTCCGTGTGACCGGGGTCGTACCGCCCGCCGAGTGCGTCGTTGAAGTTTGTCTTTTCGCTCGGGCGAAACTGCTGTACGGCGACCAGGTAACGGCCCGGCGGGATGCCGCTGACGGTGTAGGTGCTGGCGGTCACATCGGTGTCACGCGCCGGGTAGCGCCCGGTGCCCGGCGCGGGTTCCATGAAAACCACCAGCAGCGAACCGCCGTCGGGCCACGTCAGTTTCTCGCCGCCGTGCGTGACGGTACCGCCGACGGAGTATTTCGGCGCGGCGGCAGTTCCGCACCCGGCGAGTGCGAGAGTCGCCACACACAGTACCGCGCACCAGATTGAGCGCATCATCACTTGCCCCTCGTCGCCCGGAGCCTAATTCCCGAACGCCTCAGCGTGGTTGTGGTTCGAGCGCGGCAGCCCGCTGTGCCCGGGGTGGCAGCCGACGCAGAAGTGCTTGCCGCCCGGGGCCGTGAGGCTGTAGTGGTCGCCCGCGATGGCGTAGAAGGCCGCCCGGCGCCCGGTCGAATCGGCGGCCGCCGTCTCCCACCGCGCCACCCTCCCGTCGGCACCGAACCCGGCGAGCACCGTGGGTGAGTCGGTGGGCACCGGGCCGCCGGCGCTGTCGCGCACCGGGAGCTCCACCAGCAGTTCCCAGGCGCCGGGCACGCGCGGCCGCACGGGGTCGTCGAACCGGTCGCGGCGCGCGGCGAAGACCTTCAACTTCTGCAGCGCGCCCGCGGGCGGCGGGCCAAAAATCGGGGCTTGTCCCGCGTCGGTCTGCTGCCCGGGGAGGTCGTTCATCATCGCTCGGTCCAAACCCGTGGACAGCACCATCCCCGCCGGCCCGCGGTACGGCTTCCCGTTCGCCAGCGTCAGCGCGGCCTCCACGCGCGCCGCTTCCGACACGAGCGGAACCGGGTACACCTTGCGCGGGTACACCGCGACCGGTTCGGCGTCCACGAAATCCGGATCGTCGAACAGCAGCGAAAGGTTCGCGGCCGGGGCCGAAACGGGTTCGTCCTGGTCGGGCCAGTCGTCGGACGCGAGGTACAACCCGAACGCGCCCGGGGCCGGCCGCGTCGCGCCCGGTTCGAGAGGCGCGCCCGACAGCAGCACACTCCCGGTCGGGCACGGCGACGGGGTCCCGAGCCACAGCGCGCGGCCGTCCGCGTCGCGTTCGGGGCCGCGCCGGAGGCGCGCACCGGACTGGCGCGGGAGCGGCCCCGCGGCAGCGCTCGGCGCCGCCCCGATCAGGCCCGGTTCCGCCTGCACAACGGTCAGCCCCGGACGGCCGTCGAGTGCGGTCATGAACGCGATCCGCCCGTTCCAAAGCGCGCGGGGCCGCCACACCGGAGCCGCGGGCTTCACCAGCACCCCGAACTGGCCCGACGAGCTGATGCGCAGTAGCGCGCCGAGCCACGCGTCGGTCGGTTGCGTCAACGACGGCACCGCGGGGTCGAACGGGCGCACGTCCGTGCCGTCGGCCGAGATCACCTCGCGGTTCCGGCTCCACAGGCTGAACGCGACGTACCCGCTGGACATGGCCCACGGCCACCGGTCGTTGTTCCGGTTCGCGGTCAGCTGCGTCTTGTGACCGTCGGGGTGCATCAGCCAAAGCGCCGTCGAGCGCCGCGCGTGGTCGCGGCCGAGGTCCGGGGCCCGGCTGGACGCGAACACGATCTGCCGCGGGTCGGCTCGTAGCTCGATGGGGTCCACGTCGTCGTAATCGGTTCGCCGGCGCTCGGGCTCAGGCAGTAGGCGGCCGTCCGGCGCGAAGCGCATGGGCGGGGACGCGTCGGCCCCGGTGTCGCCCGGGCCGCCGGTGAGCGCACGCAGCCCGGTTCCATCGACGCCGACCTCGTACAGCCGAAAGTGGCCCGCATCGTCACCCCCTTTGCGCCCGGCGAAGAGGACCTTCGTGCCGTCGAGGGTGACGGAGGGGCTTATCACGTCTGCGAGCGTGCCCCCGTCGGGTAGCGGCTTCCCCCAGGTGAGTTCGTGAACGGTTCCGCGGGGCGTGAGGGCGCGCAACCGGCCCTCGCTCGCGGCCCACAGGCGCTTTCCGGGGTAACGGAACTCCTCGCCGTCTGGGGCCGCGGTCTCGAAGCTCAACGGCTCGGAGCGAGAGGTGAACACGACTGGAACCGGCGGCCGCGCACGAACGTACGCGCGCAGGCGGGGCTCGCCGGGGTCGGGGCGGAACCCGTACCAGCACGCGACGAGGCCGACCGCAGCCGCGACCGCCCCCGCCGCGAGTCGCCTCAAGTTCGGCACCCGCAAACGAACGGACATGAGCGTCGCGAACCTTAGTTGTCGGTCCAGGTCAGCCCGTC
>JBJSXS010000596.1:0-8166 GCA_046086545.1 Gemmata sp. | reverse complement strand
CCGTCTCGTCCGGCAGTTCCGGCACCGCGTCGCGGCTCTTGAGCCTCTCGCGGTGAGCGGTCTTCAGTTCCTTGGCCAGCGCCAGCAGGTACGCGCCGGCCTGCGACGCGGGCAGCCGCAACCGGTGGTCGGCCATCGTGCCGGTGACCGTGTACGCGGGTTCGACCACGTACAGGCGGCTCATCCGCGCCGCGTCCCTGCGCTTATCGGCGAACGCGCGCGAGTAGTAAACGCTGTCGCCCTCGCCGCCGAGGAAGTCGCTGTCGAGGGCGAGGACGCGCTCCGCGCGGTCGAACCGGTATCGCGCCACCAACCTCGCGCCGAACGGGATCTCGGTGCCGGTCAGCGCCTCGCCCGTGTCGCACGCTTCGTAGCTGTGCCACGACACATGCGGCAGCTTCCCTTTGACCGCCTCGCGCAGCGCGCGAAGGGAAGGGCAGGGGGCTTGATCCGTGAGGACGTAAAGCCCTTTGCCCTTCGCCGTCAGGACCGCTTCGGCGCTCTCGCGGGCGTACCGGTCGAAGTCGTCCCACCTGCGCGCGGCCGTGCCCTGCATCACCCCGGGGCACTTGTCCGACATCACCCGGTCGGGGCTGTAGAGGTCGAGCACCGCGGCCTGCGCGTGCGCGTCGGTGCCGCCGCGGCCGCACGGGTGCTGCGGGTTCCCCTCGATCTTCGTGGGGCGCCCGTCGTGACTCTCTACGAGAACGGGAAGCGCGCCGGCCGCGCGCGGGAGGCTCGTCGCGTAGAACGTGGGCTTGCCCGGCGCGCCGTGGCCGACCTGCTCGTCGGGGACCGAGCCGAACGGCAGGATCGGAATCTCGGGCCGCCGGCACCCGGCGAGTGTTGCGGCGCTCACCGCGGCCGACAGCGCGAGGAACATCCGCCGGTCGAGCGCCGCGGCCGCGGGGTCCTCGTCGCGGAACTCGGCCTCGCCCCGCGCCTCGAACACGTTCGCGAACCCGGGGAACTCGTCGCGCGCGGGGCCGGGCGCGGCCGGCGCGTCGGGGCTCCTGTGGTGCTCGGACCGGTTCATGTTCGCGCCTGGCTCGCCGTTCCGCCGCGACCCGAAGCGGGGGCGTCGGGTCTCACCTGTGGCACGCCTGACAGCTCAGCGGCGGGGCCACGCTCAGTTCGCTCTGAATCGCGCTGCCGATGTCGCTCGCGGTCTTGCCCTCCGGCGGCTTCCACACCGGGTTCGTAACGTCCCTCACGTCGCGCAGGCTCTGGTGCGGGTCCGTGTGGCACTTCAGGCACCAGCCCATCGACAGCGGCTGGTCGTGCCGCACCACCGCCATCTCGTTCACCTGCCCGTGGCACGACACGCACGACACGCCCTTGGTGACGTGGACCGCGTGGTTGAAGTACGCGTACTCGGGCAGCTTGTGGACCCGCTTCCACTCGACCGCCTGGCCGGTGTCGAAGCTGGCCCGCACCGCGGCCAGCAGCGGGCTGTTGCCTTTGACGTTCGCCGCTCTCGGGTTGTGACAGTTCATGCACGTCTGCGCCGTCGGGACGCTCGCGTGCGGCGAATCGAACACGCTCTGGTGGCAGTACGCGCAGTCCATCCCGAGCTGGCCGGCGTGCAGTTCGTGTGAGAACGGCACCGGCTGCTCGGGCGCGTAACCCACCCGCGTGTAGCTCGGCAGCGCGTAGTAGTACCAGCCGGTGACCCCCAGCGCGACCGCGACCGCCAGGCCGACCGCGGCCTGGCGCACGTGCCCGTCGAGGGATCGCGAGAAGATCGCCGGCACGCCCGCGCTCCTGAGTTGGAACCCCGCAATTCATGGCGAATGACGGGCTTGTGAAAAGTTTCACAAGCCCGCTGGAAGCATACAGGGCGCAACAGTCCGTTGGCAAGTGTCGCCCGCGCGCCCGCGCTCGGTGCCCGACCGGAGGGTCTGTATTCGGCGGGCTAATCCGGCCCGCGCACGAGGGGCTTCACGTCCGCCAAGAAGAGCGCGCGCAGGCGCGCCCGCACGTCCGAGGGGACCGGGGACAGGGCGCTCGCCGCGGTGTTCGCGACAGCTTGTGCGCGGTTCCGCGCGCCGGGGATGACCGTCGTAACGGCCGGGTGATCGAGGCACCAGCGGAGGGCCAGTTGCGGCATCGTGTAGCCGGTCGGTACGAGCGGCCGCAGCTTCCCGACCGCCTCCAGCCCCTTCTCGAAGCCCAAGCCCGCGAACGTCTCGCCGACGTTGAACTTCTCGCCGTTGCGGTTCACGGTGCGGTGGTCGTCCGGCGCGAACGTGGTGGCGGGCGTGTACTTGCCCGCGAGCAGGCCCGACGCGAGCGGCAGCCGCACGATGACCGCGACGCCGCGCGCCTTGCACCTGTCGAGCAGGCCGCTCGTTTCCGGCGTTTGGCGGAACAGGTTGAAGATGAGTTGCAGCGACGAGCAGTCCGCGTGCGTGAGGCACTCCTCGGCTTCGGCGACCGATTCCACACTCGCGCCGAACCGCGCGATCTTGCCCTCGCGCTTCAGCGCGCGAACGGCGTCCCACAGCTCCGCGCGCCGCAGGTGTTCCATCGGCACGCAGTGGAACTGCGTGACGTCGAGGCGCTCGACCCCGAGCCGGCGGAGCGAGTTCTCGGTGTGCTCGCGGATCGCCTTCGGGTCGAAGTTCCCGGGCCAGCCGGGGCGCGGAAACCGCCCGAACTTCGTCGCGACGAAGAGGCCCTCGCGCTTGCGCTCTTTGAGGAACCGGCCGATCAGTTCCTCGCTGCGCCCGGTGCCGTACACGTCCGCCGTGTCGAGGAAGTTCACGCCCCGTTCGGCCGACGCACGCAGCACGTCGAGCGCGTCGCCCTCGGGCACGTCGCCCCAGGCGTCGCCGCCCAGTTGCCAGCACCCCAGCCCGACCTCGGACACGGGCGCGCCATCGAACGCACGCTGCTTCATGGCCACCTCACGGCTTGCCGATGAACCCGAACAGCAGGAACGGCGCGGCCACGAGGAGCGGCACGCCGCAGATGGTGAACAGCACCAGCCCCGCGTGCCGTGCGACCCTGTTCACGGGTGGGCCCCCTCGAGCTCATGCCGGTACGGTGCTGACTACGGTACGGGTTCGGCCGCGGTTGTCGAACAGGTAGTAAACGGGTTCGGCGAAGCGGCTCTTGCGGGCCGTGTCGGCGGCGATGCCGGCGCGCGGGCCGAACTGCCCGGCGCGCCCGGTGCGCGCGACGGCTCCGATCTTCACGAACTTGGCCCGCTCGAACACCGGGTTCGCGGCGCCCATCGCGGTCAGCGTCTCGACCCAGTCCACGGGGCACGATTCGCACGCCCCGCGCACGAACGTCGAAGCGATGCCCGCGCCGCGGTACGTCGGGTGCAGCACCACCCGCTGGAGCAGCCACAGCTGCTCGTTTAGCGCCGACAGCGCGACGGGCGAGCGCGGGTCCGTGAGGCCGAAGAACCGGGTCCGCAGCGACAGGCTCGCGGCCGGCGTTGCGAACACGCAGATGCCGACCGGTTCCGCGCCGTGCCACAGCAGCACGACGCGCTTCACGAACGCGAGCCGCCGGCCGCGGTAGTGCCACCGCGCGAACCGCGGCCAGTCCGCGCGCGTGCCTTCGGCGAGTCGAAGCTCGCCGAAGAACGAGACGGGCCGGTGCTCCCGCGGGCGGCGCTCGACCCGCACGTCGCCGTCGCCGTCGCACCGCACCAGCACGTCGGGCGCGAGGTCTGCGACCACGTCTTCGTGGGTCGTCGCCGCGAGCAGCCCCACGCTCGAGCGCGTGACCAGCTTGCGCACGTTGAACGCAACCACCTTCGCCAGCGTGCGGTCGAGCGCCGCGGTGAACTCATCGCACGCCACCCACGGCGCCCCGCCGCCGAGGGCGAGCGCGAGCCGGAACCGGTACCGCTGGCCCTCGCTCAGTTCCGCCGGCGCGCGCAGGAGCAGCCGTGCCTCGGACAGCCCGCACGCGGCCAGGCGCGCGAGCCGGTCTTCCAGGCGCCCGGGCACGGCGTCGATGAGGGGCACGTTCGGCAGCTCGCGCGCGAGCGCGTCGGCGGCGCCGAGTTGCGCCGCGACCGCGCGCAGGAGTGACGACTTCCCGCTCCCGCTCGGCCCAACGAACAGCACCAGGTCGCCCGCGCGAACGTCGAGCGCGAGGTCCTCGCAGACCGTGTGCGGGGGCTCGCGGTCCGCCAGCCCGAACAGGTCCGCGACGGCCGCGGTCGCGAGGCTCCGGCGCTTCGGCTGGAACTCGTAGCGGATGGTGACGGGACTCAACATGACGTGCCTCGAAAGGGGCTCAGCGCCGCAGGACGGCGGTGCCGCACAGCGATCCCGGCGGTTGTGGGCCCGGGACCCCTGCCCGCGGTGCCGGACGGCGACCCCCACGTACTGGTTGGCGGCCTTCCGCCGGAGGAGCCGATTGGCACGGATTCGGACGGGACCGGCGACCGGCCGTTCGCCCAGTTCAACACCCTCATTCGCCTCAACAGGCTCGGGCGCGCGGGCCCGATCATGAGAGCGCGGTGAGGGACGAGCGAGCGGCCGGGAATGTTGTTGACCGGCGCCGCCCACCTGTGCGAGCATTCAAACCACCGTTGTGCGCCGCCCGCTCACTCATCCCGAGGTTCGCCATGAGGACGTCGCTCTCCCGACGCCCCAGCCGCGGGTTCACGCTGATCGAACTGCTGGTGGTGATCGCGATCATCGCGATCCTGATCGGGCTCCTGCTGCCGGCGGTGCAGAAGGTGCGCGAGGCCGCCGCCCGCATGAAGTGCCAGAACAACCTCAAGCAGATCGGCCTCGCGCTGCACAACTACCACGGCGCGACGGAGAAGTTCCCGTACGGGCACATCGACGCCCGGACCAGCGCGACCGCCGCCATCGACGGGCAGCTTTACGGGTCGTGGCTCCTGCAGATCTTGCCGCACATGGAGCTGGAGAACGTGTTCAAGCAGTTCGTCAGCACGACCCCGTGGTGGCAGAGCGGGAACCAGGCCGTGCGGGGCAACAAGCTGACCACCTTCCTGTGCCCGTCGGACGTCGACGTGCCCACCTTCAACAACGCGATCGACTTCGGCGCCCGCGGCAACTACGTGGGCAACACCGGGCTCGGGAAGTGGAACCGCAGCGTCCCGAGTCTGCCCAACTACCAGCCGAGCCTCACGGTCCGGGGGCCGTTCGTCCACGGCAACTGCATGTCCATCAACCAGATCACGGACGGCACCTCGAACACCGCCGGCGCGTCCGAGATACGGAAGTCCCCCGGCAACGACTCGCGCGGCGCGCTGTTCGCCGACACCGGGTGCGTGCAGTACACGCACGACTACCTGCCCAACACCGTCGCCCAAAAAGACCTGACCGAGCGGTGTGTGGACGACCCGACCAAGACGCCCTGCACGGGCACCGCGAACACCGCGGCGTCGCTGTACCAACTGACCGCCCGCAGCTACCACACCGGCGGAGTGAACCTGCTGATGCTCGACGGGTCCGTGCGGTTCGTCATCGACGGGGTTAACGTCACCGCGTGGCAGGCGGCGGCCAGCCCGGCGGGCGGCGAGACCGTGCCGCTCCCGTAACCCGCCCCGCGTCGCGGAACCAGCCACACCTTACACGAGACTGTGATGACTGCGCTCCCCCTCTCGCGCGGCGCGACCGCCGCGCTCATGTTCGCGTCCCTCTGCTCGGGCTTGACCGGGTGCGGCAAGACGGGCGATCCGAACCCGCCCCGGGCGCGCGTGTCCGGCACCATCACGCTCGACGGCGAACCGGTGCCGGCCGGAATCATCGAGTTCATCCCGGTCGAACCCGGTCAGCTCGCGGCACAGGGCAGCATCGGCGAGGACGGCAAGTTCGTGATCGAGCAGGCCGGCGGGCCGTCGCCGGGCGAGTACAAGGTCGAGATCCGGTGCGCGAAGAAGACCGGGCGGCGCATCAAGAGCATGAGCAGCCCGGACCCGGACGGGATGATCGACGAGCGGGTGGGCGTGATCCCGGACAAGTACCACTCGCCGACCACACTCAAGCAGACCATCAAACCCGGCGACAACACGCTGGAGTTCAAGCTCACCTCGAAGTGACGACCGATGCGAGCCGCTTGCGGAGGATCGCGTCGTGGTGCCGCACGTGGCCCACGAGAATGGCCGCGAGTGCGCGCACGCTCATGCGGTGGCCGTTGGCTTCGCCCGCGCGGGTCCACGCGGCTTCGGGCAGGTTGCGGAACAGTGCCAGGTTCGCCCGCCGCGCGGTCTCGAACTCGTCCACCACGGCCGCGACCGACAGGCGCTCGTACCCGACCGCCTTCGCGTACTCGTTCTCGTCGAACCCGGGCAGCGGGGTGGCGTCGCCGCGCGCGAACCGCAGCGCGCGGTAGCCGAACACGCGCTCGCCGTCGGCCAGGTGCCCGATCACCTGCTTCACGGTCCAGGTGTACGGGGCGTGGCACACGTCCCCCTGCGATTCGGGGATGCCGCGCCAGAACCCGACCGGGTCCGTGAGCTGCGCGGCCAGCGCCGCGAGGAGATCGTCCTCGGGCACGAGTGCGGTGTACTTCGCGAAGTACGGGGCGTGTTCGGTCGCGTCTGGGCGCTGCATACTTGTTCGCTCCTGGGGTTCACTCACCGATAATCAACCCGAGCGCGACCAGCGCGGCCAGTGCAGCCGCGCACCCGATTGTCGCACCGCGGCTCACCTCGCCCTTCGCCTTCCCGAGTCCGAAGTGCGGGCCTTGCCCGTGCCACAGCCACAACCCGACCGGGGCGGTGAGCGCGCCGAACAGCCACAGGTGCCACGCGGCGGCACCGTGTTGCAGCATCACCCCGCAATCGCCCACGCGGTCGAAGGAACCAATTCCGATGTACAAACCGTTCGCGAGCAGGCAGAAGCCCGCGAAGAACCGCAGCACGAACGCGCCCGGCACCTTCGCCCCTCGCGCGACGCACCACACCAACAGCGGCAGCGCGACACCGACGAGCGGCCCGGCCCACACCACCGCGAGCGGGTTGGGGTTCGCCGCGAGGTCGGTGCGCGAGATAGTACCTGGGTGCAGCACCACCTTCTCGACGCGCCCGCCGGTGAGCGCGGCCCCGACCACGTGCCCGAGTTCGTGAACGGCCTGCATCCCGAGCCACGACCCGAGAACCGCCGAACCGATCAGGATGGCTTGCCGCGCGCGAATTGCGATCCCTCGTTGGGGTGGGAGCCACGCTACCTCAGGTGGCGCGCCGACACAAGCGGTTCTGGCGTCCGAGTTTGGCCGAGGACGTGCTGAGGTGTTGCCCCTCACCACACCCGCGGCTCGCGGCGGTCCAGCAGGTACGCGGTGCCGGTCGCGACCGCGTCCACCAAGTCGTCGTGTTCGGCGAACGGGAACGTGGTCAGTTGCTCGAACAGCTCGCGCTGCTCGGCAGCGATTGTTCCCGCTTCACCCTTCAACCGGAACGCGCCGTTCTCCACCGCGACGCTGAACGCCGACACCCGGGCGCCCTTGTCGGCCGACTGCGTAACGCTCTTCAGCTTCGGGCCGAACCGGGCGTGCCGGGCGAGCAAGTCCTTGATGCCGAGGAACGCGGCGTTCGACTCGAACAGGATCACCGCCGGGTTCCAGAGCCGATCAAAACTGTCGATCAGCGCGACCAGTTCCGGCGCCGGCACCCGCCGCGCGGTGCAGGCGAGGACGTGAACCTCCAGCGGAACGCGCGCCGTGCGGCCCAGCACCGCGAGCGCGGAGCAGTCGGCCTTGAGCGACGAACTGACCGCCGGATCGACCGAGAGCAGAACCGTGTCGTACTCGGCCGGCTCGGTCCAGACCCGCACCCACGCGCTCTTGATGGGCGTCTCGTCGTCCACGATGGGCACGAGCCGGTAACCGCGGGCGAACGACGCGCTGCCGATCTCTTCCTTCCGCGCCCGCAGGCGCTCGGCGGGCCACTTCTCCGGCCACACCGGTTCGAAGTTCAGCCCCACCGCGCGGCGGAACAGTGCGTAGGCGCCATTCTTCTTCAGCCGCGCGTTCAGGTCGTCGGCGTGCCACGGCGTGCACAGTCCCCAGAACCGCCCGTGCGGTTCCAGCAGGTTCATCAGGTTGTTGGTGAAGTAGTCCGACACGCGGTCGCGCTCGGCCCGGCTGTGGATCGACCGCACGTCCACCACGTCGTCGCAGATGAGCAGGTCGGCCCGCGTCCCGGTGGTGCCGGCGCCGATCCCG
>JBJSXS010000595.1:0-4256 GCA_046086545.1 Gemmata sp. | reverse complement strand
CACGGAGACGGGCTGGGGCCGGTGTTCAACGCCAAGTCCTGCGCCGCGTGCCACTTCCAGGGCGGGGTCGGCGGGGGCGGCGGCAACGAGCACAACGCCGTGAGCTTCGAGGTGTTCGCTCGCCCGAGTGACCACACGTTCCTCACCGGCACCATTCACAACTTCAGCACGGACCCGGCGAACCGCGAGAGCGAGCGGAAGCTGCGGCAACTGTACCCGGTCATCAAGGGCCGGACCGTCGTGAGCGGGCCGGCGAACTGCCAGAGCGTCACCAGCATCCCCGACTTCGACCCGGTGCAGACGCAATCGGTGCAAACGACCGCCCTCTTCGGCGCCGGCTGGATCGACCTGATCTCCGACCGCGCGATCCTCAAGAACGAGCGAAACCGCGGGCTGCGGACCGCCGCGAACGAGATGCGGCTGAACTTCGACAACATCCCGGTGGGCCGGGCGCGCCGGGTCGCGGGCGGGGTCGGCAAGTTCGGCTGGAAGGCGCAGTTCGCCACGCTCGAAGAGTTCGTCGCGGCCGCGTGCGCGAACGAGTTGGGCCTCGGCACGCCCTTTACCGAACAGGCGAAGCCGCTACAGGGCGCAAGCGCGAGTCCCCCGAAGCCGGACCTCGACAGGAAGCAGCTCCGCGCGCTGGTGTCGTTCATCAAGACGCTGCCGAAGCCGGTCGCGGTAGACGGTAGCGCCGCAGCCACTCGCGGCAAGGAGTTGTTCGGCGCCATCGGGTGCGCGCTGTGCCACGTGCCCGACCTGGGCGGGGTGAAGGGCGTGTACAGCGACTTCTTACTCTACACGCTCGAAGACCCGCCTCCGCCCGGCGGGGGCGCATACAACGCGCCCCCGCCCCCGCAGCTGCAGCTGCCCGAGCGGTCCCCCGACGAACCGAAGCCGGACGAGTGGAAGACCCCGGCGCTGTGGGGCGTGGCGGACTCGGCGCCCTACCTGCACGACGGTTCCGCACCCACCCTGCGCGACGCGATTCTGAAGCACCGCGGGGACGCGAAAAGCGTGACCGAGAAGTACAAGGCACTGGCGCCCGACGATCAGGCCTCTGTGCTGGCGTTCCTCGGCACGCTCAAGGCCCCGCCCGACGCGCCGGCACTGAGCAACCCCGAGGTGACGAAGCTGGGGCGGAAGTGACTAGTGTGTGCCGCTCTCCCCGGCGGGAGAGGGCGTGGGTACAGACGAACCGCCATGCCTTCCCCGCGACCGACCGCCGCGCAGCTCCGCGCGGCCAAGAGCAAGACCGTGCCGGACGTCATCGCCCCGGGCCTGAAGGTGCTGTTCTGCGGCATCAACCCGGGGCTGTACACCGCGGCCATCGGCCACCACTTCGGGCGCCCGGGCAACCGGTTCTGGCCCGCCCTTCACGCCAGCGGGTTCACGCCCCGCCTGCTCGACCCCTCAGAAGAGCGAGAGCTGCTCAAGCTCGAGTACGGGATCACGAACGTGGTCGCTCGCGCGACCGTTGGAGCGGACGAACTGACGCGCGATGAGTTCGTTGCCGGCGGCAAGCTGCTGGCGGAGAAGGTGATCGAGTACGAGCCGCGCCACCTCGCGGTGCTGGGCATCGGCGCCTACCGCGCCGCGTTCGCGCGCCCCAAAGCCGCCATCGGCCTTCAGCCCGACGCGATCGGCCAAACGAAGGTGTGGGTGCTGCCGAACCCGAGCGGGCTGAACGCGCACTACCAGGGTGCCGATCTGGTGAGAGTGTTCCGCCGACTGCGCGACGCGGCCGGCTGAGCGCCCGTTGCGTCGGCACCGCCCGTGCGGATACCATCGGCCGGCGGGCGGGCGCGCCGCCCCGCCCTCCGTTCGGTCCGGGAGAACCGAGCCATGCGGTTCGTCGCGTTCACGGCCCTACTGTGTTCGACGGCACTCCTGACCGCGCGCGGCGCCGCGCCGGCCCCGCCGTCCAAGCCCGGGCCGCCGCGCGTTCTGGTCGCGGCCAGCAACAAAAGTGGGAACTGGGAGATCTACCTCGTCCAGGCGGACACGGGCGAGACCAAGCAACTCACCGACGACAAGGCCAGCGACACCGACCCGGTGTGGTCGCCCGACGGCAGGCGGATCGCGTTCGTGTCGGACCGCGAGGGCGGCGCGCCGGACATCTGGGTCATGAACGCCGACGGCACCAACCCGAAGCAGGTGACCAAGAAGACCGGCGGCAACCAGTTGCGGTGGTCGCCGGACGGCACGAGGCTCGCGTTCGTCGCCCAGAAGCTCAACAAGGATCAGGTTCACACGGTCGAGGTTGCGACCGGTAAGGTGGTGCAACTCACGACGCTGACCTCTCCGAGCCGTCAGCCGGCATGGTCCCCGGACGGCAAGCAGGTGCTGTACACGTATCACCTCACCGCCCGCCCGTCGGTCTACACCGTGCCCGCCGACGGGGGCCTGAAGAAGCGGTTCGTGGACGTTCACGGCGGGGTCGATGCGGCGTGGTCGCCCGACGGCAAACTGGTCGCCTACGCCTGCACGCCCCCGCCCGCGCAGGGCGGCGGGTGGAAGCTCAACACCATCACGGCCGAGGGCAAGGAGATCAAGACGATCGCCAGCGGCACCAGCGTGCCGACCAGCGTCGCCCCGCAGTGGTCGCCCGACGGCAAGTACATCTGTTACGGAGAACCGGCGGACGGCGCCGTTCAACTCGCCGTGACGAGGGCCGACGGGAGCGACAAGAAGGTCATCACGTCCAAGCACCCGCACGCCTACTCGCGGTGGTCCCCGGACGCGCTCTCGGTGAGCTACACCCGGTTCGAGAAGGGCCAACCGCCGGCGCTCTGGGTGAGCGCGCCGGACGGCAGCGAGGCGAAGGAGCTGCTCAAGGGCGTCGGCAACCCGCCGGCGGAGTGGAAGCCGAAGTAGCGCGTGCGCGGCTCAGCGGCGAGCGTCACACCAGGCTGCGGTAGAGCGCCTCGAACCGCCGGGTCATCGCGGCGCGGCTGTACTCGGCCTCGACGCGGCGGCGGGCGGCCGCCCCGTACCCCGCGGCGCGGAGCGGGTTGGCGAGCAGTTCGGCCAGCGCGCCCACCAGCGCGGCGGCGTCGCCCGGCGGGACGACCACCCCGCACCGGCCCCCTTCCAGCAACTGCGAGTTGGCACCCACATCGGTGGCGATCACCGCGCGCCCGGCGGCCATGTACTCCAGCAGCGCGTTCGACATGCCTTCGGAGTGCGACGGCAGCACCGCCACGTCAACCGTTCGCAGGAAGCCGGCCACGTCGGACACGGACCCGCGCAGGACGAACCGGTCGCCGAGGCCCAGCTCCGCGTGCAGGCGCTCCAATTCTTCGCGCTGCGCGCCGTCGCCCGCGACCTCGAACACTAGCTGCGGGAACTGCTCCAGCGCGACCTTCGCGGCCCGCATAAGGCCGTCTACGTTCTTGACCGCGCGCAGGTTGGCGACGCAGCCGACGCGAACCTGGGGCTTCGACGTGTCGGGCAGGAGGAACCGCTTGAAGCGGGCGGTGTCCACGCCGTTCTCCAGCACCCCGACGCGCCCCTCCGGCGCCCCTTCGGCTACGAGCGCGACCTTGCCGGCTTCGGTGTTCGTGAGCGTCAGATCCACGAACGGCTTCACCAGGCGCCCCAGCGCGCGGTGCTTGCGGGTGAGCCAGTACCCCAGGTTGTTCCGCACGCGCACGACCTTCTTGATTCCGCACAGCTTCGCCAGCGGCGCGCCGAGGTACGCGGCGTCGAGAAAGTACACCTGAAGCACGTCGGGCCGGTGCTCGCGCCAGAAGGCGCGGAGCCGCCGTGCCGCGCCGGCCGCGCGCAGGCTGGTGAGCTTCCGCACGCCCAGCCGGATCACCGCGCAGTCGGTCGGTTCCAGCGCGCGCGACAGGTCGTCCGCGCCGTCGAGCAGCACCAGCATCGGCTCGACCTGCGTGCGGTCCAGCGAGCGGATCAGGGCGAGCAGTTGCGTTTCCGTTCCGGCCCGGCTGAGCCGGTCGATCATGAAGCACACGCGGACCGGTTGCGCGACGACGGCCGGCGCGCGGAGCGTCAGGCGGGGTGCGAGCAGTGCGGACATCCGTGTCCTCCTTCAAGCGGCGACTTCGAGTGGCGCGGGCTTCAGCGTGTGCAGCAGCTTGAGGTACGCGTCCGCCTGCGCCCGGAAGGTGAACAGGTCGCGCATCCTCGCGCGGCCCGCGGCACCGAGCCGGTCACACAGCGCGGCGTCGCGGAGCAGTTCCGTCACCTTCAGCGCGATGGCGTGGGGCCGGCCGGGCGGCACGAGGGAC
>JBJSXS010000594.1:0-2944 GCA_046086545.1 Gemmata sp. | reverse complement strand
CGACGACCCGACGGTCCCGTTGCGCGCCACACTTTTACTCCGCCGTTCCACCCTCCTCGCGCCACACTTTTACTCCGCCGTCTACAAGTCCGACATGTGCTGCGCGACCACCTTGTTCCGCGCCTCGACAGAAACGACGCGCTCGAAGTCCTTCGTCGTGTACAGCCGGTCGGGGATCGGCTCGCCTTTCTTGTCCTTCTGCCCCTTGTTCGGCCGCCAGCCGTGCGCGTCGAACGAGGTGACGACGCGATGCACGCGGTACGGCGCGAGGAACCCGTCCTCGATGCCCTGCTTCAAGCTGTACGTGTATATCGGGTTGCCGAAGTAGGTGTAGGTGTCGCGGTTGTCCTCGCGCATCGGCGTTGCGGTCATGCCGAGTTGGTACGCGGGCGCGAAGTAGGTGAGGATGTCGCGCCACCGGCCTTCATCGTTGGCGCTCCCGCGGTGGCACTCGTCGATCACGATGAGGTCGAAGTAGTCGGCCGGGTAGTCGCGGTACAGCCCCTCGCGGTTCTCGTCGCCGGACAGCGCCTGATACAGCGCGAAGTACATCTCGTACCCCTTCGCGGCCTTGCCCTGAATGCGGTGCCGGGCGTCCTTGAACGGCGAGAAGTCCTTGCTCATCGGATCGGACACGAGCTTGTCGCGATCCGCGAGGAACAGAATCCGCGGTTTGCGGGTCGGGTCGTTCCGCGCGGTCCACCTGGCGGCCCACAGCTTCCAACAGATTTGGAACGCGACGGTCGTTTTGCCGGTGCCGGTGGCGAGTGTGAGCAGGTTCCGCTTCTGCCCGCCGACGATCGCGCGCACCGCGGCATCAATCGCGATGCGCTGGTAGTAGCGCGGCACCTTGTCGGCGCGGTAGAAGTCGGGTTCGAGCAGCGCGTCGCGCACCGCGGGCGAGAGGGCCATCCCGACCTGATAGCGTTGGAACAGTTCTTCGGGCGTCGCGAACGCCGCGACGACGGTTTCGGTTTGGGTGAACGCGTCGAACTCGATGATCTCGGTTCCGTTGGTGGAATACGCGAACTTCAGGCCGAGCAGCTGCGCGTAGTCCTTCGCCTGTTGGAGCCCGTTCGCCGCGGGCTTCGCGTTGGACTTGGCTTCGACCACCGCGAGCGGCAGGTCGCGGCGGAAGTAGAGCAGGTAATCGGGAATCTTCTGCTTCAGGCGCTTCGCCCTGCTGCCCGCGAGGATCATGCGGCCCGCAGTGACGTGAAGCTGTTCGCGGTAATGGCGCTCACCGTTGGCGAGCCAACCGGCGGTTTCGAGCTGTGGCCGAACCATCGTCCGGCACGTTTCGGCTTCGTTCACGGGCGGACCTCACCGCCAACCGGAGAGGGTCGCTGAGAATCACGTCCTAACGCCGGTTGATGTGAGAGAGTTTAAGGCGCGCCTTCTGGTGTCGCAACGTCCGCTGTCACCATACCCGGCGCTCAACGGACCGCCTTGCGCCAGCCCCCGCGGCCGTCCCGTCGTCCTGAATCGGCACCGCAAAAAACTGGAACGGCATGGTAATCAAATGTGCAGTATTGGTCAGTTCGAGCGCTGCCCGGGGCGTTGCCCCTGGACCCCGCCGTGAAAACACACGTCACGCCCCGGCCACTGCGCCGTACCTCCGCTCCGCTCCATTCCGCTCCGGCATCCGCCTCCGCTCCATTCCGCTACGCTACGGACGGCGCGGCTCCGCCGGCTTCACTTGCCCGGGGCCGACGGAACTCGGGCAAGACGCAAGCCGAGGGAGCTGTCCCGGTCCGACGGCGGGTACGCGAGGCGGTGCGCCGCCTGGCAGAGCCCGCCGGTGCTGAACCAGCCACCGCCCCGGGCCACCAGGTACGAGGCCACATCGGCGGTGGAGGTCCACTGCCACACGTTCCCGTGCATATCGTACAGACCCAGCTTGTTCGGCGCGTAAGAGCCCACCCGCGTCGGCCGCCCCAGATACGGACCCTTCTCGCCCTTGCCGTAGGGATCGTTGCCCTTGAAGTTCGCCTGCTTCGAGGACGGGTCGTTCGTCGGCTTCTCAAAATAAAAGTGATACGAACACTCCTCTTCAGACGTCGCACCGCCACGGCACGCGTACTCCCACTCCCACTCCGTCGGCAAACGGTACACGTAACCCTTCCCCTTCTCCCGCTCGTTCAGCTTCTCCACGAACTCCTGACACTCGTCCCACGACACGCCCTCCACCGGGAACAACTTCAACTCCTCCTCAGAGATGCCCGAGACGCTCCCCTGATTCGGTCCGCGTCGCGAGAACTCGCTGGGGTTTTGCCCCATCACCGCCTGCCACTGGCCCTGCGTTACTGCGTGCGCCGCGATCTCAAAGTCCTCCTCGATCTCCGTCTTCTTCGCCGTACCCTTCGAACCGAGCCACCCCAGGTACGTCGTCCCCTTCGGCAACGGAACGAACTGCATCAATACGTCCCCGGACCGACGGGCGACCGCCTCGGCCGGAACGCAGCCGTCCTTGCGGGTCACCGTCGCCTCCCGCCCCGGCGCCAGCCACTCCTGGTGCAGGTCGGATAGCACGACCAGACGCACCTTACCATCAACCCCCAGGCGCAGCCGGTCGCCCGGGAAAAGCAACACGTTCGGGGCGGCCGACTTCGGCCCGCCCTTGCGGGGCAGCAGCTCCGCCCCCCCACGCACCTCCAGCAGCATCGCCGCCGGCGCCCCCAGACCGGTCCGGGCCTCGTCAAGCGTCGCCAACAGGTCCGCACGCAACTCCGGGTCGTTCGCAAGCTCCGTCGGGACCCGATGCCCCGCGCGGTCCAGCAACTCGAATGGGGAGAACGCCCCCTCCTTCCTCTCCAGCCCGGACAGGTCGAACATGCTCACCAGGAACTCCCGGGCCTTCCTCGCCTTCGCGGCTTCGTGCTGCGCCTCCCGCTCTTTGCCTTCGGCGATGCGCCTCTGCTCGTCCGCATCCTTTCGTTGGCCC
>JBJSXS010000593.1:0-3061 GCA_046086545.1 Gemmata sp. | reverse complement strand
ACATCGGGTACACGGCGATGGCCGCGGCCTTCAGCCCGTACACGTCGTGGAACGTGGCGATCTTGGGGTAGGTGGCGAACCCGCGGAGGGTGGCGCCGTTGATCGCGCCCTCGGTCGCCAGTACTTTCACCGCTTCGGCGATGAACTTGTTCACCACCTCGGCCGTGCGCTTCGACGGCTCGTCTTCGCCCTCGGCCTTGAGCGGGGCGACTCCGACCGCCTGCGGGTCGGTGTCGTTGACGCGGTCGCCGAGCCCGTCGCCGCGGATCACCAGTACGAAACGGTGCTCCTTAACCGGCTCGACGAACAGTTCGACCCCGGGAATCTTGATGGTGCGTAGCTTCGCGACCGCGGCCTTGTTCTTGTCGTTGGTCGGGCGCCCGGCGCGTCGGTCGGTGATCTTGCCGTCCGCGCCCAAGGTGCAGAAGTTGCCGCGGATCGCAACATCCTTTGAGCCGACGGCAAAATTGATGCCGAGAGCTTCGAGAATGCCCCGACCGATGCGGTACTCGAGCGGGTCGTAGCCGAACAGCCCGAGGTGCCCGGGGCCGCTGCCCGGCGTGATGCCCGGCAGAACCGGAACGCTCAGGCCGGTGACGCCCGCTTTCGCGCAGGCGTCAAAGTTCGGCGTCCGTGCGGTTTCCAATTCCGTGAGACCGCCGGGTTGCAGCGGCAGGCCGCCGAGCCCGTCGGCCACCAGCAGCACGATCTTGGATTTTGCGGTTTCGCGAAGGTCGCGGACGAGTTCGTGTATGTTCATGTGGTAAGAGTTTACGTCTCGAAAATAATGACGTACAGTTGGGTCGGCCGGAATCGGCCCGCCCGGCACCAGTTGCGCCGTTTGCTCCGAGACGACACCGATGGAACTGCCCGACGAGAACATCGAGTACCATTTTTCGCGGCTGCTCGCACCGCAACCGGAAGCCTGGACCCCACTCGCCGAGCTACAAAGCCAGCACCTGCTCCCGCCCGACGCGCTGGACCAGATCAAGAAGCGGGTCGCCGAGGTCCGCGGCCAGGTGGCAGCGGAGCGCGAACTGCAGAGCCCGCCGCCGGGCTTGCGTCCGCTCCTGCCGGGGTTCATCGACCTGCCCCAGAAGATGCTCGACGGGTACAAGCGGAAGCAGGACGCGAGCGAACTGGGCAAGGTGCTGCGACGCGCGCAGCAGTTGCGCGACGCCGTGGACCGGGTCGTCGTGCTGGGGGCCGGGGGGAGCCACCTCGCGCCGAAGGCGATCTTCAACGCGCTGTGCCACGCCCACCACAACGAGATGCCGGTCAAGATGCGGATGGGCAACCCGCGGGTCTACTTCGATGGTTACGACCTCGACAGCGACGCGCTGCAAGAACTGTTCGACCTGCTGGAGAACACCTGCGTCGATCTGGACATCCTTGAAGAGCGGTGGGGGGTGGTGGTCGCCAGCAAGTCGGGCGGCACCCTCGAAATGGCCGCCGCGTACCGGGCGGTGAAGGGCGAGGTGAAGAAGTTTTACGGCCCCAAGAACGAACTCCTCAAGAAGGTGATCGTTCCCATCACCGGGCGGACCGGAAAGCTCCGCGACATGTGCCGGGCCGACGGGTTCGCCGACGACGACGTGCTGACGGTCCCCGACGACGTGGGCGGTCGGTTCAGCGTGTTCACCCCGGTCGGGCTGCTGCCGGCAGCGGTCATGGGCCTGGACGTGCGCGCCATGCTCCTGGGCGCCGCGACCATGACCCGCCGGTTCATCGAGGAACCGTTCGACCGCAACCCGGTGCTCCAGTTCGCCGCGGTAAACCACCTGATGACCGAGCGCGGGAAGACCACCCGCGTGCTGGCCGCGTGGTCCCGCAAGCTCGAAGCGGTGGGCTGGTGGTACGACCACCTGCTGAGCGAGTCGCTGGCCAAGAACGGGCGCGGCCCCACCCCGTTGACGACGGTCGGCGCCCGCGACCTGCATACCCGCGGCCAGCAGCACCAGGACGGCGCCCGCGACAAGCTCATCAACAACCTCGTGGTGCGGCAGCCGAAGCACCAACCGGTCATGGTGGGCATGTCGGAGCGGAACGAGGACGACCTGAACCAGTTCAGCCGCCGCGGCATGCCGGACCTGCTCGACGCGGCGCTCAAGGGCGCGAACGACGCCTACGCGGACGCGGCCCGCCCGACCGCCGACATCACGCTGCCCATGATCAGCGAGCACACCATCGGCCAGTTGTTCCAGATGCTGATGCTGGCGACGGTGGTGGAGGGCCGGCTGTGCGGCACCAACCCCTACGGCCAACCCGGGGTGGAACCGGCCAAGTTGAACACGATCGCGCACCTGAAGGCCACCCCGAACCTGCCCAAGGGCGAGGTCCGAGACCAGGCGAAGGGCGTGTGAGCAAAACCTCGGTCCGAGCTTCGGGGTGGGCTCGGACGTTACTTCAATTGCCGAAAGCACATCAGGCCGGCGCGCCCTACGACTGCGAGCGGGGTCGTAGGGCTTCGTATGCCGCGACAAAAGCAAGGCAGAGGAGGAAGGTCGCGACCAGACTGAGAGCGAGCACTTCGATGCCGCTGCGTGGGCGAGGCTGCTGTTGCCGTCGCCTTCGCCAAATGGAAAGCGGGATGTCTGTGAGCGCACCAACCGCACCGGCAAACGGGACGGCTCCCGGTAGAACCCATCGCCACTCGCCATCGGACTTGAATGGGTTGAGCGCGAACACCAGAGCGAGCAACGCGGCAGGCAGAACCACACCGATGCACGCCCCGAGCGAAGCACCGAGCAAATTCAGACCCGGTACGTGCGGCCGGTTCGGACGAACCAACTGCGTCGCAGCGTTGTGCGATATCCGTCGATGAGTACCAAGTCGATGAAAACCGCTCCGGCAAGCGGGAAGCAAACAAACGAGATGAGCAGCAAAAGCAGAAATACGAGCAGAAGTAAAAAGAAAACCACCGCCAGCATCGCGCCCTCCGATTCGTGCGGCTCGTGATCTGGACACCTTCAGTGGCGTTCGCGGGCGCTCTTCACGGGTCTTGTCGCTCCAGAGGTCGTTCGCCAGCCCGAACAGCGCGAAGCCGACGAACTCTATTCGG
>JBJSXS010000592.1:0-3587 GCA_046086545.1 Gemmata sp. | reverse complement strand
GTGGTGTGGCTGGTGCTGCCGCCGCTGTGCGCGGGCGCGCCGCGGTGGCTCTATCTCGCGATCGCGGAGACGTTCGCCCCCGTGGCCGAGTGCGTCGTTTTCTGGGCCGCGTTCGTGCGCCCGCTCCCACAGGACCGGCGTGCCACGTTGCGCGACGGCGCGGCCGTCGCGCTCGCGAACCTGTGTTCGTTCGGGCTGGGCGAGGCGCTGATTACTGCCGGGCTGTGGGGCTAGAGGTCGGTGCGGTACTGGGCGCCGTAAACGGACTCGGTGGGCGTGCGGGTCACGCGCACGAGCCGCGCCAGGATCGCCTGGCCGGCGGTCGCGGGCGCCTGCGGGAACGTGGCGTACACGTACTTGGTCGGGAGCGGGGCGGCGGTGGCGAACCCGAGGCCGCCGGCCGACACGTCGCGGCACGTCGCCGTCACCGCGGCGTCGATGCCGCCGTCGCTGTGGACCGGGTACAGGATTACCGGCCCGGTGAACGCCACCCGCGGGCTCTTCCGCCGGTCCTGCACGTTCCCGAGCTGGTTGCGCACCTCGGCCAGCAACTTGGGCATCAGGTGGAGCACCTCGCGCGCGAACCGCTGGCCCGGGGTGCCGAACAGCCGGCCGGTCGCGGTCACCTCGCCGACCCCGCTCCCCGCCGTCGGGAGCGTGACCGTCACTTCGTACCCGAACTTCTTGATGCCGAACAAGCCGCCGCCGCCGCCCACACGCCGGAGCACGATCCGGGCCGGGTCGGGCTGCTCCAGCGAGACGCCGTACAGCTCGCGCAAGACGCTCAACTTGAGCGGCACCACGGACGCCGGCACGGTCGACGGGAACCGGGACACACACCCGCCGTTGGCGAGCAGGACCACGTCGCCCGGGACGTGCGGCACGTACCCGCCGGCGGCCGCCGTGACCACCGCCTCGGCCACCGACTGAGCGTTCAGCGGCAGCTCGTCGCAGGCCATCCCGAGCAGCACCCCGACCGGGACGACCGAGCGGATGCGATCCAGCACCACCAGCCCGGCCTCGACCTCGTCCACGGGCGGTTCCGCCACCGCGGGCCGGGGCGGCGCGACGGGCACGCGGGCGGACCGGCGCGGGCCGGCCGGCGCCCCCGCCGCCGGGACCTGTTCCGGCGGGGGGGCTTTCTGAGGCCCCGTCACCGTCGAGTGCTGCTTCCCGGACTGGGTGAGGCTCGGGGCCGACGCGCTCGGGTGACTGCGGCCCGAGCCGTGCGTCGAGTGGTTGTTCTCGTCCGACGTGTCTTCGGGGTACTCGCCCGCGGCGCCGAGGTTCATCTCGGCCACCGACCGGTCCACCCGCGACCGGCGCACGTTCATGGCCGGGCTCGGCAGCGCGGTCGGGCTCTCGGCGGCCATCAGGGCCTGAACGAACGCCAGACACGAGGGGAACCGGTCGTCCGGCCGCTTGGCCAGCGCCACCGCCACCGCGGCCCGGTCGGCCGGCGGCAGGCAGCTGATGTTCGGCTGTGCCGAGACGTGCTGGAGCATCAACTGCTGGGGCGTGCGCCCGGCGTAGGGGAACTCGCCGGTCAGCAGTTCCTGGTACACCAGCGCGAGGCTGTACTGGTCCGAGTGGCTGCTCGGGGCGCCGTGCAGCACCTCGGGCGCGACGTACCGCGGGGTCAGCCCGCGGTTCCCGGCGTCCGGCCCTTCGAGCCGCGCGACGAGGCCGTAGTCGCCCACCTTCACGTGCCCCGACACCAGGAACAGGTTGGCCGGCTTCACGTCCAGGTGCTGGAGGCCGAACTTGGCCGAGATCACGTCCAGTGCCTCGGCCGCGTCGGCGAAGTACGCGAGCAGCTCGTCGCGGGGGATGCCGGGCAGCCCGAACGCGCGGCAATCGCGGAACCGGTCCTGGAGCTGGCGGTCGGCCAGTTCCATCACCATGATCAGTTCGCCGCCGAGCTGTTCGACCCGCTCCAGCGTGAGCAAGAACGGGTGACGGATGGTCTTGATCTGCTCGAACGCGGCCAGTTCCTGAGCGAACCGCTCTTCGCCGCGCCCGTCCTCGGCCTCGGAGGTGACGAACTTGATGGCCTTGTGCAGCCCGCCGGGTGCCTCGCACCGCCACACCTCACCGAACCCGCCGCGGCCGAGGGGCGACAGCAACTTGTACCCTGGCAGCGGCTCCGAGCCGGCCTGTTTGGTGAAAGCGCGATGGGTGCCGCTTTCCGTGGTGGGTACCGGGAGCATAGTAGCGCCGGTGCAAGAGCGACTGGACGTGTCTGTAAAAGCGTAGGCCACGATCAAACGGAGGGCTAGAAAAACGGATTACGCCCCGGCGCTCAAATTCGGTTTTCGCGTGAATAACCGCGCCCGGCGCGAACAATTTCGCGCCACAGCTTAAACGGCCACGCCGAACACTGCGCACCTTACGGCGCGGCCGAGCACTTGATTCAGCGCGAACGCGGCATCGAACGGGGCCGGGTGGCGCGTCTCCGCACGAGCCGCGCCCCGCGCGACTTCGCACAGCGCGTGCTGGTGGCGATTGAGCATCGGCAGCGTTTCGCCGTCGGGTGCGAACCGCCCCCGGCGGTTGATCGTGTAACGCGTCGCACAGTGGCCGAATACGCCAGCCGGCGATCCCGGCCCCGGTCACCTTCTGAACCACATGGGCGCCTACTGCTCGCCCTCACCGTCTTCCTCCGTCGCGTCGTGTTCGGCGAGGTTGGTTTTCATCACCTCCGCGAGCAGCACGGTCGCGTAGCTGCCCGCGGGCAGCGTGAAGCGCAGGCGCAAGCCTTCTGGCTCCCACGCGCTCGCGAGGTCGTCGATGTAGATGAGGTTCTGCCGCCGCGTGCCCAGCACGAGTTTGCCGAACCCGCCGAACGAGTTCAGCGACAGCCCGTTGTCGCGCAGGACCGCGGCTTCACGTTCGGCCGCGACCCCGTCCGCCGGGAACGTCTTCGTTCCGAACATCGGCCCGGCGGTGACCGTTTCGCGCGAGTCGAACCGCGCTTGTTCCGCGGGCACGTCCCTCGCCACGAACATCCCGCCGAGCGGCCACTTCGTCATCACGTCCCCGTCGAGAACGGTGCGGAACAGCCCGTCCCTGAGCCGACGCGCGAGCACGTCGTTGAACAGCAGCGACTGCACCGCGCTCAGCGCGAACCGGTAGAGGAACGGGCGGATGCGCTTCGGGGCCTTTCCGGCGAGGCACTGCAACCCGAGGTCGACGGTGCCGCCGTCGCGCCCGAACCGCTGCGGGCCGTAAAAGTTCGGCAGCCCCTGCGCGCGGACGCGGTCGAGGATGGCGTCCACGTTCGCCTCGCGGCTCGCGTCGCGAACGAGGATGGTGAACCGGTTGCCGCGCAGGTGCCCCGGCTTGAGCTTGTTCGTGTGCAGCCCGGTTTTGAGCACCTTCACGTTCTCGGCGTCGAGCTTGCCGACGTGGGGCGCGCACTCCTTGGGCACCGACACCCACTGCCGCGTGACCGCGTGCCGGTCCTTCAGCCCCGCGGTGCCGACGTTCCCGGGGTGCGTGCCGAGCCGCAGTGCGACGCCCTGCACGAAGAACTCCGGCGCCACCCCGCGCTTCTCGATCCAGAGGTACAGGTGGTCGCCGGACCC
>JBJSXS010000591.1:0-5276 GCA_046086545.1 Gemmata sp. | reverse complement strand
TTCGACTCCATCCGCAAGCGCCTGGCCACCGATCCGGGCTGGTATGAGCGGCAGCTGAAGGCTATCGTGGGCGTGACCGAGGAAACCACCACGGGCGTCAAGCGCCTCTATCAGATGGCTGCCAACGGCGAACTCGCGTTCCGCGCGATCAACGTGAATGACTCCGTCACCAAGAGCAAGTTTGACAACCTCTACGGTTGCCGCGAATCGCTGGTTGATGGCATCAAGCGCGCCACCGACGTGATGGTGGCCGGCAAGGTTGCAGTGGTGGCGGGCTACGGCGATGTGGGCAAGGGCTCGGCGCAGGCACTGCGCGCGCTCTCAGCCCAGGTCTGGGTAACCGAGATCGATCCGATCTGCGCACTGCAGGCTGCGATGGAAGGTTACCGTGTGGTCACCATGGAATACGCCGCCGACAAGGCCGACATTTTCGTAACCGCCACCGGCAACCGCGACGTCATCACCTTCGAACACATGAAGCGCATGAAGGATCAGGCGATCGTCTGCAACATCGGCCACTTCGACAACGAGATCGACGTGGCGTCCCTCGAGGACTACCGGTGGGAGGAGATCAAGCCGCAGGTCGACCACGTGATCTTCCCAGACGCCAAGCGGATCATCCTGCTGGCGAAGGGCCGGTTGGTGAACCTGGGCTGCGGCACCGGGCACCCGTCGTACGTCATGAGCTCGTCGTTCGCGAACCAGACCCTCGCGCAGATCGAGCTCTGGCAGCACAACGGCAAGTACCCGGTCGGCGTGTACGTCCTGCCGAAGAAGCTGGACGAGCACGTGGCCCGGCTGCAGCTCAAGAAGCTGAACGTGCAGCTCACCGAACTGACCGACGAGCAGGCCAAGTACATCCACGTGTCGAAGGACGGGCCGTACAAGTCCGACCACTACCGGTATTGATCGGCAGCTAACCCTAAACGTGAACGCCGTGCGGCCCCGGGCCGCACGGCGTTCACGTTTACCCTCCATCAGCGCCGGCCTCACGTCACTGGCGGGGCAGGGCTCAAGCCTGCGAGGGCGAGCGGGCACGGCTCCGGCTGCGCGGCCGCCGGTCCGACCTGCCCGACCCGCTCTCGTTCGAGTTCAGGTCGCCCCCAGCACGCGTATCATGCTGCCAGCCCGCGCCTCGCAGGCGACCGCTTCGCGCGGTCGGACCACCACGTGCGGCACACCGCCGCGGCGTGCCGAACCGGGGAGAACACGCGACCCGACGGAACGTCGGCTGCTAGAATGTCCGGAGTGCGGGCCGAGCGGCGTTGACGGGGTGTTCATGTTTACCGGTCTTGTGCAGTCGCTGGGAACGGTCGCGGGCGTAACCGACGCGAGGGGCGGGCGCCGGCTGCGCGTGTCCGAACCGGCCGTCGCGCCCGCGCTGCAACCGGGCGAGAGCGTGGCCGTGTGCGGCGCGTGTCTGACGGTTGTCGCGCACGACGCGCTGACTTTTGACTTCGAGGTTGGCCCCGAGACGCTCCTGAAGACCTCGCTCGGGAAGCTCGCGGTCGGTGACCGCGTGAACCTGGAGCGGTCGCTGCGCGTGGGCGACGCGCTCGGCGGGCACTTCGTCACCGGGCACGTCGATTGCGTCGGCGCGGTGCTGGAAGAGGCGGTCGCCGGCGAGTGGCTGACGGTCTGGTTCGGGTTCCCGCCGACGTTCGCCGAGTTGCTCGTCCCCAAAGGCTCGATCGCCGTGGACGGCGTGAGTCTCACCGTAGTGGACGTTCGCGCCGACCGGTTCAGCGTGATGCTGATCCCTCACACCCGCGCGCACACCACACTGGGCACCAAGAAGCCGGGCGACCCGGTGAACCTGGAGTTCGACCTGCTCGCCAAGCACGTGCAGAAACTGGTCAGGAGCACCACCAACTAGGCGGGCGGCCGCCGCCCGCGCCCGTGGAAGCACCTCGCTCTCACCGAGCGGCTGCGCCGGCCGCCCGCCCGGAGACCTATGTCAGACACACCTTCGCACGACGCCGCGCCGGCCCCGCGACAGACGCTGTCGTACCTGCACCGGCTGTTCGAGAACCACGGGCTGGAGCCGAAGAGCAAGCTCGGCCAGAACTTCCTCATCGACCTGAACCTGCTCGACCTGATCGTGCGGGCCGCCGACCTCGACAGGTCCGACGCGGTGCTGGAGGTCGGCACCGGCACCGGGTCGCTGACCGCGCGGCTCGCGGAGTTCGCGGGCGCGGCTGTCACCGTCGAGGTCGATAAGACGCTGCAGCCGGTGGCGAAACAGGTGGTCGGCCCGCGCGAGAACGTGCGGTTCGTGTTCGGGGACGCGCTCGCGAAGAAGAACGAGCTGAACCCCGAGATGCTCAGCGCGTGGGACTCGTTCGCGGCCGAGAAGGGGTGTTCACGCAAGAAGCTGGTCGCGAACCTGCCGTATGTGATCGCGACGCCGCTGGTCAGCAACCTGCTGATCACGCGCCCGGACATCGAGCGCATGGTGGTGATGGTGCAGTGGGAGATCGCGGAGCGCATGCGCGCGGTGCCCAACACGAAGGACTACAACGCGCTGTCGGTACTCGTTCAGAGCGTCGCGGACGTGGAAGTGGTGCGGAAAGTGGCCCCGTCGAACTTCCACCCGCGGCCGAAGGTGGATTCCGCTATCGTGAAGATCACCCCGGTCGCGGAAAAGCGCGCCAAGGTGGGCGACGTGGCGAAGTTCCGCGTGTTCCTCCGCGACCTGTACGTTCACCGGCGGAAGAACCTGCGGCAGGCGCTCGTCGGCTGGCCGACGGGCCCGCGTGAAAAGAAACAGGTGGACGCGAAGCTGGCCGAACTGGGGATCGACGGCACGGTGCGGAGCGAGGCCCTCGATCTGGAGCAGCACCTGCGGCTCAGCAGGGCCTTCGCCGCAGAATGACGAGCGAAGGGGTAAGGTGCAAAGTGGAAGACCGACGGAGCGGCTTCCGCTTTGCACCTTACCCCTTCACCTTGAACTGATTCAGCGGCTCACGACCTTGTAGTCCACGGTGTCGCGGTCGCCCAGCGCGATCTGCTTGTGGTACGTCGCCTTGCCGCCCTCGCCGCCGACGTACATGTACCAGTTCCCGGCCGGCAGGCGCAGGTCGAACTCGCCGAACGCGTTGGCGGTCGCGTACTCCTTTTGCTCCGGCTTGTCCGCGTTCATGAACACCACCTTCGCGCCCGCGCGGGGCGTGATCTGGTCGTTCAGAACCACCTCGCCGCGCACGGACACGACGGTGCTGCGGCTGACGGTCTTCTCCGGCCGCGCCTTCGCGTTGCTCGGCCTCGGGTACGAGGTGCCGTCGGTGGGCAGCTGCTGCGGGACGATGTTGTCACTGCCGGCCTTGGGCTGCACGCTCGGCGGGTTCTCGCGGAGCTGCTCGACGGTCGGCCCGCCCGGCGCGGCGGCCGGGGGCAGGGGGAAGAAGCCCGAGGCGCTGGGCGCCGGCGGGTAGTAGTAGCTCACCACCGGCTGCTGGTAGTTCACCTGGCGCAGCGTGGTGACCGGCACCATCGCGCACCGCTCGACGTAGCTGGTCACCGAGTTGCACTGGCTGCGGAGCCGGTACGAGGTGGTGGGCGTGCAGACCTTCTGCGGGCACCCGGTGCACGGGTCGTAGTAGGTGCTGTACTTGTACTCGGTCACCGGCTCGTAATAGTAGCTGGTCACCTTCTTGGTCACCGGCTCGTAGTAGCTCTTGCGCACGTACTCGGTGACCGGCTGGTAGTAGCTGCGCTGGACGTAGCTGATCCGCATCTCGGGCTGCGGGCACGGCTGCGGGCACGGGGGCGGCGCGTAGTAGCTGGCCCGCGGCTTGTTGCAGTCGTTGCAGCAGACCTGGAACACGTTGTCCCAGGCGGCCGTGGCGGGCGCGGGTGTCGCGAGCACGCCCGCGGCGAGCGCCAGCGCCGGCAGGGCGAATCGAACGAGTGTCATGGTGAGCCTCTCCGGGTTGTTCGGGCTTCGCACCGGGCGCGGGGCGCGCGGCGCATATCAACCTTAAGGTTAAGTCGCTCTTTCCCGGGCACAAACGGTTTCGTGCCGCGTCACAACCTGAGTACAAGGTTCGCGCCGCTACAACCGGCAGAGCCTGCACAGGTGGCCGCGCTTGCCCAACTTTCGGTCAAGTTGGGCCAGATGGACAAGGGGGGAGTTGAATTGTAATTCTTATCGGCAGCGACTCGTCCGCCGGTCCGCGGTCGGCCAGACGAAGACGCCCGCATGGAAACGTGCTCGACTGGCCGACCGCGGACCGGACGACTTGCGAGATGCTATTTTGCGGCCGCCTTCAGCGCGGCGAGCGCCGCTTCGTAGTTCGGGTGGCTGGTCACCTCGGGAACGTACTCGGCGTATGCGACCTTGCCGCCCGCGTCCACGACGAACACCGCGCGGGTGAGGAGCTTGAGCGGCAGCCCGCTCTGGATCAGGACGCCCCAGTTCTTGCCGAACGAATGGTCGTGCACGTCGGACACCGTCTTCATGGTGGCGATGCCCTCGCTGGTGCAGAACCGGTTCTTCGCGAACAGCAGGTCGAGGCTGACCGTGTAGCACGCGACCGCGTCGCCCAGCGCCTTGACGCCCTCGTCGAACTTTTTGGTCTGCGCGCTGCACACGCCGGTGTCCAGCGACGGCACCACGCTGAACAGCCGGGCCTTCGCGGGGGTGTCCGCGAGGCCGACCGCGTCCAGCCCCTTCAGGCCGGTGAACGCCGGCGCCGTGTCGCCGACCTTGACCTCGTTGCCGGCCAACTCGACCGGCTTGCCCTTGAACGTGACGGTGCGGGCCATTTTCAGTCCTCAGTTTCAGTGTCAGGTTCGCAGTGTTCGGAAGGAACACTGGGTCTGATTTACGCTCAACACAGGAAACCGAACACTTAAAACTAGTTGGCCGAGAACGGCGGCGGGAACGGGCGCCCGGCCCGCGCGGCGGACAGGCGCAACGTGTCCGTGATCGTGGCCGCGCGGCGGTCGACGCGCGGCTCCGCGAGCAGCGCCTGCTTCAACTCGACGGGCAGCGGCAGCGCGAAGGCGAGCACGTCGCACACCCGGCCCAGGGGCGTGTCGCCGTCGAACAACTCCGTGAGTTGCTGCCGCGCCGCGGTTTCGGCGCCGAACTGCGGGAGCACGGCCGCCGCCAGGTCGCGCCGCAGCCGCGCGAGCCGTGCCAGGTCGGGCGGCGCGACCTCGTGGACCAGTTCGACCCGCGCGGTGCGGTACGGCAGGCCGGTGTCGTCTTCGGTCAGGATGCGGGCGCGGGCGGCGCCGCGGAGGCGGAGGTTGTACCGGCCGTCGGCGAG
>JBJSXS010000590.1:0-2304 GCA_046086545.1 Gemmata sp. | reverse complement strand
TGGTCACCGTCGGCCCGAAGGTCGTGGGCCTGGTGGTGGACGCGGTGTCCGACGTGCTCAACGTCGGGGCCCGGGAACTGGTGCCGACGCCGGACCTCGGCGCGGGAGTGGACACCTCGTTCATGACCGGGATGGCCCACGCGGGCGACCGGCTGATCACCCTGCTCAACGTAGACCGCTTGGTCGGGCTGACGTGTCAGTCGGCCGGCCAACTGTCCTGAAACTCACCCAACTACTTTAAGAGGTACCTGCCGTGACCAGCAAAAGCCCGAAGAAGTCCGCCGCCAAGCCCGCCGCCCCCGCCAAGTCGGCCGGCCGCGGCAACGATGCCCAGAACACGATCGAGGCTCTCTCCCGCTCCCAGGCGGTCATCGAGTTCACACTGGACGGCACCATCCTCACCGCCAACGAGAACTTCCTGAACACGGTCGGTTACGGGCTGGACGAGGTCGTCGGCCAGCACCACCGCATGTTCGTGGAACCGGCCTACGCGATGAGCGCCGAGTACCGCGAGTTCTGGGCCAAACTGGGCCGCGGCGAGAGCCAGACGGCCGAGTTCAAGCGGGTCGGCAAGGGCGGCAAGGAGGTGTGGATCCAGGCCTCGTACCTCGCCGTCCGCGACCCCAAGGGGCAGCCGTACAAGGTGGTCAAGTTCGCCACCGACGTGACCGCCAGCGCCCACTACAAGTTGGAGGTCGGCCGCGTCGTGTCGATGATGGAGCAGGCCCCGATCAACGTCATGTTCGCCGACCGCGAGTTCAAGCTGCGGTACATGAACCCGGCGTCGGTCAAGACGCTGAAGGGCATCGAGCGGCTGCTCCCGGTGCGGGTCGAGCAGATGATGGGCAACACCATCGACATCTTCCACAAGCGGCCGGAGGTGCAGCGGCGGATGCTGGCCGACCCGAAGAACCTGCCCCACCGGGCCAACATTCAGCTCGGCGAGGAGACGCTGGACCTGCTGGTGAGTCCCATCTACGACCGCGAGAACAACTACATCGGCACGATGGTCACCTGGGAGGTGATCACCGCCAAGCTGGCGATGGAGCGGCAGATCAAGGAGGCCTCGGAGCGCGAGAAGGCTCAGGCGGTCGAGCTCCAGCAGAAGGTGAACACCATCCTGACCACGGTCAACGGGATGGCCGGCGGCAACTTCACCCTGGAGATTCCCGACCTCGGGGACGACGCCGTCGGGCAGATGGCGGCGGCCCTGAACAAGGCGATCGTGAGTGTGCGGGCGGCGCTGGAGGGCGTCCGCGAGGTGTCCGAGCAACTGGCAGACGCGTCCGGCCAACTGGCAAGCGCCAGCGAGGAGATCGCCACCGGCGCCCAGCAGCAGGCGTCCAGCCTGGAGGAGACGGCCAGCACCCTCGAAGAGATCACCGTCACCGTCAAGCAGAATTCCGACAGCGCCCAGCAGGCCCGGCAACTGGCCAGCGGGTCGAAGGACGTGGCCGAGAAGGGCGGGCAGGTGGTCGGCGACGCGGTGCTGGCGATGGACGCCATCAACCAGTCGTCGAAGAAGATCGCCGACATCATCACCGCGATCGACGAGATCGCGTTCCAGACGAACCTGCTGGCCCTGAACGCGGCCGTCGAGGCGGCCCGGGCCGGAGAGCAGGGGCGCGGGTTCGCCGTCGTCGCCGCCGAGGTCCGCAACCTGGCCCAGCGGTCGGCCACCGCGGCCAAGGAGATCAAGTCGCTGATCAACGACTCGGTCAAGAAGGTGGACGCCGGCACCGAGCTGGTGAACAAGTCCGGGCAAACGCTCCACGAGATCGTCACCAGCGTCAAGCGGGTGACGGACATCGTGAGCGAGATCGCGGCCGCCAGCAAGGAGCAGTCCACCGGCATCGACCAGGTGAACAAGGCCGTGTCGCAGATGGACGCGGTCACGCAGCGGAACGCCAGCCAGACGGAGGAGATGTCGGCCACCGCGCAGACGCTGACCGAGCAGGCGGCCCAGCTCCGCGATCTGGTGAGCCAGTTCAAGCTCGGCGGCGAGCAGCCGGCCGACCGCCCGTCGCCGGGGCGAAACGGCAGCGGCCGGTCGGGCCACCGCCCGGCGGCCGCCCCGCCGCAGACCAAGCCCCGCCCGGCGCTGGCGAAGGCGATGCGCAACGGGAACGGCAAACCGCACGCCCACGAACTCGACCGGCTCGGGGCGAGCGACGACGGGTTCGCCGACTTCTAGGCGCCCCCACGACGGTCTGACCGGGTTGCTGTGCTACGGCCGGGGCACTTTCGTCCAGTGCCTCGAAGGGTGCCCGGCGGCTGCCACCCGCACCGCCGCCCGTAGCCGCC
>JBJSXS010000589.1:0-7088 GCA_046086545.1 Gemmata sp. | reverse complement strand
GCTCGGACCTTGATTACATCCTGGGGAACATCATCGACCCGAGCGCCGAAGTCGGGCGCGACTTCCGCATGTCGGTGGTGCGCACCACCGACGCGCGGGTGGTTACGGGCATCGTGACCGAGCGCACCCCGGCGCGGCTGGTGATTCAGACGGCGACCGAGAAGAGGGTCGTCGCGCTGGAAGACGTGGAGAGCGTGAAGGACTCGCCGCAGTCGATCATGCCCGAGGGCCAGCTCGACGCGCTCACGAAGGAGCAGGTGCGCGACCTGATCGCCTACCTCGGCAGTAGGTCGCAGGTGCCGCTGCCGAAGAAGTGACGCTGCCGTGAGGTGCCGCAACCACTGCCTGACGGGCGCGGCTCCCACGGTGACGGGGCACGCTACTTCTTCGGCGCCGGCGGGACCGCCGGCGGCTCGCCTCCCGACAGCGCGCCGAAGGCGTACGACTTCGCCTGCCACTCCTTTTCGTTGGGAACCGGTTCCCAACGCGTGCCGTCCCTGCTGCGGCTCACCTTGCTCGGCGGCCAGCCGTACCCGTACAGCCAGCCGTTCACGCGGCGGACCTGTCGCGGGACGCTGCCCTCGGCCTTCGTCCACTCCTTGCCGTCCGTTGAACGCAGGGCGCCCTTCGTAAGCGTCGCGAGGAACTCGGTGCCGGTGAACTCGACGCACTGCACGTCGCCGCGCTCGGGCACGGTGACGTTGTTCGCCCACTCCTTACCGTCCCTGCTCACGGCGAGCAGCCCGGCCTGCCCGCCGACCACGAACACGCCGTTCCCGAACGCGACCCGGTGGAACCCGGCGTTCTTGTCCGTCTGCCCGGCCATCTGCGCGACCGCGATCTTGCCCGTCTTCGGGTCGAACACGGTGACCGGCCCGAAGTCGCCCGACCCGACGATGAGCCCGTTGCCCTGCGCGGTGCCCCGAATCCAGTGCGTCTTGCTCGGCATCTCGGCGCGGGCGACCAGCTCCCACTTTTCCCCGTCGCCGGTCTTGAACACCGCGCCGCGGAGGTCGATCGCGTACAGCACGCCGTCGAGCACCTCCAACCCGAAGACGGGCGAACTCGCGGGCAGCACGCCGTCGGACCACCTCTCGCCGTCGCGCGTCGCCGTGATGCGCCCGCTGAAGTACCCGCCGCCGGCGTAGAACGCGCCCCTGAAGTGAGCCGCCACGTTCAGGTCGTTCTGGTCGTGCTTCGGCTCGCCCCAGGACGCGTGCTTCTCCCAGGTCTTGCCGTCGCGCGACAGCATCCGGTGCCCGCCGTGCCCGACCGCGAGGTACCACTCGTTCGTCGCGCGTGCCGGGTCGGCCCCGGGCGCGGTCGGCGCCGGGGCGAGGAGGGCGAGCGCGCAGCAGAGGTAGCGCATGGGGAGGTTCCGCGTCTCTCACTCTCCCCGTGCGGGGCGGGGGAGGGGGGAAGCACGACACGCCGGGCGTCTCAAATCTCGCTCACGACCCCGGTGCTGGTGCCGAACGTCTTCGCCTCGATGCCCAGTTGGTGCAGGATGCGGACGTAGAGGTTCGACAGCAGCGTGTTGTTCTTGCGGTCGAACGCGACGTGCCCGGCGTGCTTGAACCCGCCGCCGGCGAGCAGGATCGGCAGGTTGGTGTTGTCGTGCGACGACGAGTTGCCCAGGTTGCTGGCGTAGAAGATCGCGGTGCGGTCGAGCAGCGTCGATTCGCCCTCGGGGGCGGCCTTCATCGAGTCGAGGAACCCCGCGAGCACTTTCAGCTCTGCCTCTTCGATGAGCGCGAGCTGCTCCAGCTTGCTCGGCTCCTGACCGTGGTGCGAGGCGTCGTGGTGGGGGAGGTTCACCCCGTCGATCTCGGGGCGCTCCTGAGAGCCGAGCCAGAGCGAAATCGAGCGCGTCGAGTCCGTCTGCAGCGCGAGCTGAACGAGGTCGAGCCACTGCTTGCTGCGCTGGAGCAGCTGCGGCCCGCCGAAGTCCTGCACCGGGGTCGTGGGCTTCACCTCGGGTTTCGGCGTCTTGGCCCACTTCTCGTCCTGCTGCAACCGCTGCTCGGCCTCGCGGACCGAGGAGAGGTACAGGTCGAGCCGCGCCTTGTCGGTCTCGCCGAGTTTGCTGCTGAGCGCCTTCACCTGCTGGCGCACGTCATCGAGGATGCTCTGCCCGTCGCGGATGCGGCGCAGCTCGCGGGCCTCTTCTTCGGGCGTGCCTTTGATGAACAGCTGCTTGAACACCTGCGTGGCTCGCGACTGCGAGGGGACCCGAACCCCGCGCCGGTTCCAGGCCGCGTCGCCGCCGCCCAGCACGAGCGCCCCGAAGCGCGTCTGCTGGCCGATGTGCGATGCGACTTCCTGGTCGAGCGAGATGCCGTTGCGGATCTCGTTCGGCCGGATGTTGTCCGGGTGAACCCCGGTGAACAGCCCGACCTCGGCGAAGTGCCCCGCCGGGTAGCGGTGCGACATGCCCGAGAACACGGTGAGGCTGTCCCTGTGTCCTTTCAGCACCTTGAGGTAGCGGCTCGGCTCGTAGTCCTTGCCGGCCTTTTCGGGGAACAGGTACGGCGTGTACATCCCCAGCGGGCGCCCAACCATGAGCAGGCGGCGCGGGGCCGCGGCCCTCTTCTCCTCGGCGCCGGCGCACGCCGGGAGCATCGCGTCCAGAAAGGGCAGCCCGATCGCGACCCCCGCGGAGCGGAGCAGCGTGCGGCGGTTCAGCGGCTTGAGTGGCATCAGCGACTCCTGGTGCGCCGGCGCTTCGGCGCCGGGTCTGGTTGCGTCGGGCCCGCGGCACTGTGGCTCGCGCTCGCCCCCCGGGGGAGCGCCGACTCTTCGCGTCACTTGTTCACGAACACTCTACTTTGCACCACTTCGTGTACCAGTTGGCGGAAGCCGTAATTCTTCGCTCGGACCGCGGCCACGATGCGCTCCACCTCCGCGCGGTCGGCGAACTGTATGTCGGCCCCGGTGGCGTACACGATCAGCTTCTCCGCCAGGTTGCGTGCGAGTTGGTCCTTGTCCGCGAGCAGCAGTTTCTTGTAGTCGTCGACGTTCGCGAACGGCCGGCCGTCGTGCGTCTCGCCGCCCTGCTCGACGTCCGGGCCGCGGAAGAACGCCCGCCCGGTGTAGCCGGGGATGTTCACGATTCCTTTTGGCGTGCGGGTGGACGCGCGGTAGAACTCGCGCCAGCCGCCGATGGGGTCGAAGTTCTCCAGCGCGAACCCGGGCGGGTCGATGTGGACGTGGCACGACGCACACGACGCCACGGTCCGGTGCTTGTCCAGCTGCTGTCGGATGGTCGTCGCCCCGCGAATGTCGGGTTCGATGCTCGGCACATCGGCCGGGGGAGGGGAGGGCGGCTTGCCGATGATCTTCTCCAGCACCCACTTGCCGCGCAGCACCGGCGAGGTGCGGGTCCCGTCCGCGGTCACCTTCAGGACGCTCGCGTGCGTCATCACCCCGCCGCGGTGGCTGTCCGGGGGGAGCTTCACCTTGCGGAAGTCGTTGCCCACCACGCCGGGAATGCCGTAGTGCTTCGCCAGCCTTTCGTTGAGCATCGACCAATCGGAATCGACGAACTCCAGCAGACTCAAATCGTTCTTCAGTACCTCGTCAAAGAACAGTCTGGTCTCGCGCGGCATCGACCAGAGCAGCGTGCCGTCGAAGTCGCCGTACAGGTGCGGGTCGGGGATGGTCGCGTCGATCTTGCGCAGGTCGAGCCACTGCCCCGCGAAGTTCTCGGTGAACCGCGCCGCGAGCGGTGACTTCAGCATGCGCTCCACTTGGGCCCGGCGCACCTCGGGCTTCGCGAGCTCGCCCCTGTTCGCGAGTTCCAGCAGTTCGGCGTCGGGCGCGGTGCTCCACAGGCAGTAGCTCAGCCGCGCCGCGAGCGCGTACTCGTCGAGCTTCGGACCTCTGACGACCGGCTCGTCGAGCAGCAAAAAGTGCGGGGAGGTGAGCGCCGCTTTGTAGCCGTAGGTCATCGCGTCGAAGAACGCGTAGCCCCTGTCGAGCTTGTCGTGAACGCGTGCGACGTACTGCTTCAGTACCTCCTCGCTCACCGGGCGGCGGAACGCCTTCGGCACGAACGCACGGATCAGGCGCTCGGCGTCCTCTTTGGGCTTCGCGGACGCGGGCACGAGCGGGTCGTTCGCCCACGCGTACTCGTTGCGCACCGCGGGAACCTTCGGCGGCACTTTGCCCTCGCTCTCGGCCCTCGCGATCGAACGCGGTTTCAGCGGCACGCCTGCAAACAGCGTGTCGTAGGACTTCGGCGGGTACGCGCCGACCGGCCCTTCGATCTTCAGCCACTCGATGAGCAGGCCCGGGCCGGTGTACTCCTCGATGGGCTTCTTAAAAGCTCGAATGTCCCAAGTTGCGAGCAGGTTCACGACGAACGCCTGCCGCCGCTCGAGGTCAACTTCCAGCTCCACGACGGACGGCTTCCCGGGTTGAACGTCACGCATCTCGCGCAGCACCGGGTCCTCGCGCCCGGTTCCGACCACCATGAACGCCGCGGGCACGGGCCTGTTGTCGGCGCCCACCGCGGCAATCGACATCGTAACCTTGTAGCGCCCGGGGCCGGGCACGGACTGCGTGCAGCACAGCCCGTATCGCGGGAGCTTGCTGTACACGACGATGGCGTCGTCTTTGAGGTAGCAACTGCGGGTGAGCGTCTGCTGGAAGTTGCCGCCGCCCTTCTGCGACATCTCCTTGCCGGTGCGCCGGTCGGTGAACGGGATCGGCGGGTGCGGCGGCACGACGGACAGGACCGCGCGCTCCGCGGCCTCCTGGTAGAGCAGCTGGTGTGTCGCGGACACGTCGAGCACCGCGCCGACGTTGTCGAACCCCGCGACCTGATTGTCTTCGGGGAGCAGCTCCTTGAGCTTGGCGCCGGTGCCGAGCAGGTCGCGAACGGTGTTCTCGTACTCGGTGCCGTTGAGCCGCCGCACCGCGACCCGCCCGTGCTTCTGCTGAAGCGCGAGTGACGCCGCGTGAAGCTCGTTGTTGAGGGTGGTCGTCGCGGCCTCAAGTTCGGCCTTGCCGGGGCGCTCGCGGCGCTTGGGCGGCATCGCGCCGGAAACGAGCTTGTCATGCACGAGTGCCCACGTCGCCGCGTTGCGCTCGTCGTTCAGGCTCGGGGTCAGGTTATCGAGCCGTAGATTCGCCTTCTGAACATCGGGTCCGTGGCACTCGACGCAGTGCGCCTCGAGGAGCGGCTTCACCTTCGCCTTGAACGAAGCCGCGGCGTCCTGCCCAACTGCATTGGGGGCCACGACAATCGCAACAACGAAGAGCGCGAGAGCGAATCGGGTCATTGCGTGTGAACTGTGTGGACGGGCAACGAAACAAGCTCGCGGGGTAGATATTGTATCACGCAAGTCGGCGGTTCGCGACAAACGCGATTAGTATTTGAATACGCCGCGCGATTGTGCGAAACCGCTACCTGCGCGAAGTGGGTGTTACCGTGTTCGGCAGTGGAAGGGTGCCCAGCGCTGCCTGACGGCCAGTGGCAAGGTGCGTCAATTATGGGGTTTCCAAGCTTCTTTGAAGACATCATGTCCCGTGCCGTCGAGAACGGTGTGGACTTGGGCGCGGCGATCCCGACTTACAACCCGTTTCAGGACGCCAATGTTTCCTGGGTGGACGTGCCGGCGCCAACGGAACCCGAGAAGCCCAAGGTCATACGTCTGCAAGGCGAGGAGGCGCGGCAGTACGTTCTCGAACACTACGCTGGAGCAAAATGGTTCGCCTATCTCCACGTAGTGGAGGGTAAAACGGGCCGCCTGTTGCAGGAGTATCCGTACCGCCAACTGGCCGAAGTGAAGGCCAAACTTGCGGAGGTTGAGGGTAAACACCCAGGCCTCCTTCGCCTCGACATCGTGAAGCGTCTGGAAATACCCGAGGAGAGCAAGTTGGACAGGTTTACCGCGTTGGTGGTCAATCATCCGTCTTGCGGACTCACGGTCACCATACGTTCCCGCAAGTAAGCCCACGGACGCCGTGGTGCGCTCGCGAGTCGAGTTGCTCCGCTGCCAGTGCTCGGTTTACACGCAAAACAGGCCGATTAGCCGGCGCTTTTCACTCGTTCGGGGCGTCGGTCTCGAAGGCCAGCCCCGCGAAGATGCGCACGAATTCGCTGAGCGGCACGCGGAACTTGACGTTCTTGGTAGGGCAGCCGGTGGTGAGGCCCGCGATGCCTTTCGTCGCGAGCGTATCGCCGCTCTCAACGACTGCGAACGTCCGGCAGCGCGTTTCGCGAGGAAGAGGGCCGTTCTGGGCGCCACCGGCTACTTCTTGGGCAGCGGGTACGGCAGCACGTTGCACCGCTTGGCCCACGCGTCCCACGTCGCGCTCAGTTCCTTCACGCGCTCGGGCTGCGCGGCCGCGAGGTCACGCAGTTCCACCGGGTCGGCGTCCATGTCGTAAAGCTCCCACGCGGCTCCCGCCTTCGCGACGAGCTTCCACTTGCCCGCTCGCACCGCACGGTTGCCCTCGTGTTCCCACGCGAGGTACTCGCGCTCCAGCGGCTTGTTCGCGAACGCCGGCGCGAGGCTCTTACCCTCCACCGGCGTGATGGGCTGTTCCCCGATCTTGTCGGGGTACTTCGCCCCGCACACGTCAACGCACGTCGCCATCACGTCGATGATGTGTCCCACCTGGTCGCGCCACTCGCCCTTCGCCGTTATGCCGCTGGGCCAGTGCGCGATGAACGGCGTGCGGATGCCGCCCTCGTGGCAGTAGTGCTTGTACAACCGGAACGGCGTGCAGCCGGCGTTCGCCCACCCGCTGCCGTAGCTGTGGTAGGTCTTCGCGCCCCCCATCTCCGCCAACCGCTCGCCCTTGTGCAGCGTGTTCTTCGGCCCGCTGTTCACGTCGAACCCGAGCGGGTCCCACTCCGCGCACGCGCCGTTGTCGCTCAGGAAGCAGACGAGCGTGTGATCGAGTTCGTTGTGCTTCTTCAGGTCGGCCACGACGCGGCCGATGTTCCGGTCCATGCACTCGACCATCGCGGCGTACACCGCCATGCGGCGGGCGAGGTCCGCTTTGCGGTCGTCGTCGAGCGTCGCCCACGCCGGGTTCTCGCCCGAGCGCAGGAAGTCGTTGCGCGTGGTGAACGG
>JBJSXS010000588.1:0-7481 GCA_046086545.1 Gemmata sp. | reverse complement strand
CTTCATGCCTTACACGTGCACGGGAGTGCGGACACTACTTGCCCAGGCTTTGCAGGTTCCTTACGTTGGTTGAGCAATGGTCGTCCAAGGTCTTCCAATCAGTGTCACTTTGCACACGCATCAGGCATGCAATACCTGCGCGAGCCGCTCCCAGCTCTCCTTGCCGCCGAGCAGCAGCGTCAGGAAGTTCAGCCCCGCCGCGCCGGCCACGGCCCCGCCGCCGAGCACGGCCCCGCGCATCACCGCGGGCACGCGCGCCCGCTTCAGCACCGGGTGCAGCAGCCCCGCCGCGAGCGCGGGCACGCTCACGATGCACGCGTTGATGCCGATGGTGGTCAGCCCGCCGTGCGACAGCAGAAAGTACTGGAGCGTCAGCCCCACGGTCACCGCCAGCGGGGCGCGCCGGCCCAGCGCCACGCCCACCAGCCCGTTCAGGACGAGGTGAACGCTCGTGGGCAACAGCGCGAGCTTGACGTGGACGCTGGAGGCGACGAAGAACGCGGCCGTCAGCACGCCGACCCGCGGCACCTCCTCCTCGCGCACCTTCCGGAGCGCGAGCGCGAGCAGCGCCGCCGCGCCGGCGAACCCGGCGGCGAGCCACGCGGCCGAGAGCGCCCCGTCGGACAGGTGAACGGCGAACAGGGGGAGCAGCATTGATGTCCCCTCTCCCGCGAGGGGAGAGGAACGATAGACCCTCACTTCCCGCCGACCACGCCGACGCGCGCCGGTGAGTTCTCCACGTCCTCTAGCTCGACGCGCACGTCCTCGGTCCGCTTCGAGCGGTCGATGAGGACGGTCACCGTCTGCACCCCGGCCTTCAGGTCGAGCACCGTCTCCGGTTTGACCTCGACCGGGGCCCCGCCGACGTACAGCGTGAGGCCGGCGGCGCTGTTGACCTTCAGCTTCGCGGCGCCCGCGGCGGTCACGTCGAGCTGGAACCGCACCACGCTCTGCGGCGCGGTGTCGTTCCACACGGTGAACTTCGGCAGGTCCGCGAGCGGCAGGTCGCCACTCACCTTCGCGTAGGTGCCGGACCACGCGAACGCGCTGCCGTCCTCGGCCGCGGCGCTCACCCGCACCCGGCGGAACAGGTTCAGGTTCGCCTGCGTCGGGTCGATCACCTGCCACCGGCGCACGAGCCGCGCCTTGCTGGGCGCGTACTTCCCGCCGACCTTGCCCAGTTCGCTCAGGTACTTTACGAGGTCCGAGAACTCCTGCTTCGTGAGCTGGTCGGTCAAGCCTTCGGGCATGAGCGACTTCGTGGACTTGCTCCGCTCCGCGATGTCCTTCACCGGGATCGTGAGCTCCTTGTCCTCCGCGGTGCGCAGCACCAGCAGGCCGTCGGCCTCGCGCACCTTGACGCCCTGCAGCACCTTGTCGTCGGTCGTCACGACGCGGGTCACGTCGAACCCTTCCTTGATCGCCTTGTGCGGCAGGAGCAGCGAATCGACGAGGTAGTCGGCCGGGGCGCTGGCGCCGACGGAGGTGAGGTCCGGGCCGACCTGCCCGCCGGCGCCGGCGTAGGCGTGGCACGCGAGGCACTGAAGCTCCTTGCGGCGGTACACCGCTTCGCCGCGGGCCGCGTCGCCCGCGAGCGCGTCGGCGGCAAGCGCCTTCACCTCGGCGTCGGTGGGCGGCTTGCGCGGCGCGTCGAGCGAACCGGCTCTGGTGAGCGCCGCGACCAGGTCGTCCATCGGCTGGCCCGCCGCGCGGACCGCTTTCAGGCCCACCTTCGCGACGTCGGCCGACTGGAACCGCTTGCCGTCGATGGCCTTCGCCAGCGCGGCCGCGCCGCCCTTGCGGGTGATGATCGCCGCGAAGAGGTCCGCGAGTTCGGCATCGGCCCTCTTGATGTACGCGACGTACCGGCTCGCGTGCTCGACCGCCGCGCTCAGATCGATGGACGCGAGCGCGACGATGGCCACCCGGCACACGTCGTCGGGCTGTTCCGAGGCGCACATGGAGGCGATGGCCCTCTTGGCGTCGGCGTCGTTGAAGAGCGCGAGCGCCTCGAGGGCCACCCCGCGCTCGTCCGCGGGGATCGCGGCCTTCGTGGTGGCGAGCGTTTCGACCACCGTCCGCAGTTCCTTCAGCTTCCACAGCCCGACGATGCGCAGCGCCGGGTGCCGCACCGCGGCGGCCTTGTCGGTGCTCAGCGCCTCCAGGCTCGGGACCTTCGCCGGCGCGGCCACCTTGCGGTTGCGGATCGCGTCCTCGACCGCCTGGAGCAGCTGGCCGCGCTGGGCCGCTGTCGCGCCGCTGTCGCTGCCGGCGAAAGCGACCACCTTCGCGAGTTCGTCGGGGCCGCCGATCTGGCCGAGCAGCGCGTACAGCCCGGGGAGGTTCTCCTGCGGCACCTTCCCGCCGGTGATGAGCGCGAGCACCGGTTTAACGGTGTCCCGGTTCCCGATCGCGCTGAGCGCGAACGCGAGCTTCCTAGCGTCGCCGCCGAACGTGAGCCTGCCCGCCTGGAATTCCGGCAGCCAGTGGGGCTCGAGCTCGCGCACCGTGAGCCACAGCGCGTAGTCGAGGATGCGGTCCATCGGCTTGTTGAGGGCGCTCAGGGCGTGTTCGGCGGCCGCGGCGGACCGAACCTCCGAGAGCCCCCGCACGGCCTCCATCCGCACCCGCGGGTGGTCGTCGGTGGCGCCGCGGTACAGCGTGAGCCGCGGCGGGCTTCGCGGGTCGGTTTGGCCCACGACCCGGGTGACCGCGGTTCGGACGCCTGGGTCCGTGGCCGCCTCCAGCGACGACACCAGGCGCGGGTCGACGTGGTCGAACGCCTGCTGCACCCACAACCCCTCGAGCCGCGCGGCGTGAGCGTCGGCCGGCTGGCCCGCCAGCCACTTGTTCAGCTCTGGCAGCACCTTCTCGGCCCCGCGCTCCTTCAGCACGCGCTTGGCCTGCTGGCGGGTCCACTGCTCGGGCGCCTTCAGGTGCTCGAGCAACTCGGGCACGGTCGCGTCCACGAGCTTCGGCGGCTTCACGAGGTCGCGGCCCTTCGCCGTCACGCGCCAGATGCGGCCGTGCGTCTTGTCGCGGCGCGGGTCGCGGAAGTCCACCTCGCCGTGCTGGATGATCGGGTTGTACCAGTCCGCGATGTACAGCGCGCCGTCCGGCCCCATCTTCACGTCGATCGGCCGGAACGCGCCGTGGTTGCTCTTGATGACTTCGGTCATCTCGCGCGAGGCGAACGTGCTGCCGTCGTCCTTCAGCTTGAACCGGCAGACGCGGTGCCCGCGGAAGTCGTTGGTGATCAGGTCGCCCTGCCAGTCGTCCGGGAAGTGCCGGCCGCTGATCATTTCGAGGCCGCAGTATTTGGGCGATCCGGGGTTCAGCCCGTGCAGGACGCGCGACGCGTGCGGCCCCTGCGACGTCAGGTAGTACCCGCCGGGGACGACGTGGTTGATGCCCTCGCCGCCGGCGCCGTCGGTCGCGAACGACTGGCCGTACCTGTCGAAGATGTGGCCCCAGGAGTTCACCCACCCGCGCGCGAACACGTCCAACTGCGTGTTGTCCGGGTTGAACCGCCAGATCCCGCCCGCGTTCAGCCGCTTCACGCCCGAGGGCGTTTCGACGTGGCTGTGGATGTAGATCGACTGGTTGATGTACAACCGGCAGTCCGGTCCCCACTTGAAGGTGTGGACGATGTGGTGCGTGTCCTCGGTGCCGAACCCGCTGAGCACCACGCGGCGCATGTCGGCCTTGCCGCCGGGCTTGCTCGCGCTGAGGTGAACCAGTTCGGTGCTGTTCGCGACGTACACCCCGCCGTCGCCCGGTTCGAGGCCCGTGGGAATCAGCAGCCCGTCGGCGAACACGGTGGTCTTGTCCGCGCGGCCGGCGCCCTTGGTGTCCTCGAGGACGATGATCTTGTCGTTCGCCTTCTCGCCGGGCTTGATCTGCGGGTAGTGCTCGCTGGTCGCCACCCACAGCCGCCCCTGCGGGTCGAAGTTCATCTGAATCGGCTTCGCCAGCAGCGGGTCGGCCGCCCACAGCGTGACCTCGAACCCGGGCGCGACGACGAACGTCTTGCGCTCCAGCTCGGGGTCGGGGTCGGGCACCGTGGCCTTTGGCTGCGCGAGCGCCACGGAAGGGCACAGCGCGAGGAGAAGGCTGAGCAGGTGTGTTCGCATGTGTGTGTGGGTGTTCGTGGTGCGCGGGCGGGCCCGTCTCGGGTTACTTCAGTTCCTTCCGCAGCTTGGCGATTTCGGACTCGGCCCTCTCGATGAACGGGTCGAACTCGGCGATCTCCTTGGCGTTCCGCCCCTGCTCGTGCTTGCGGAACCCGAACAGGTACGTCTCGTTCTGCGGGCGCCACTTGTTGAAGAACTGCTCGTTCTTGCCGACGACCGCGGCGCGGAGCGCGCCGACGGGCGCGTCCAGCTTGCGCGACGGGGCGGCCGCGCCGAGCGACGCCAGGAACGACGCGGCCAGCACCTCGTACCCGGTCTCCGTCGGGTGCAGGCCGTTGTCGGTGTACGCGGCGGGACCCGACCCCTGGACGACCCGGAACAGGTCCGCGAAGTAGTGACCGCGCTTGTCGGCGATGCCCCTGATCGCGCCGGAGTACAGCGCGAACTTCTCGTTGAGCGGCTTCGGGTCGGGCAGGCCCGGCGCCTTCTCCGCGGGCAGCGGCGAGAACAGCACGACCCGCGCGGTCGCGGGCTTCAGCGCGTCGAGCAGCTTCTCCATGCCCCGCTCGAACTTCGGCAGGCCCTCCTTGCCCTCGAACGCCTCGTTGGTCCCGTAGCTCACGAGTATCACCGTCGGTTTGAGCGCCAGCGTCTGATCCACGAGCTGCTTGAAGCACCGGTCCGGGTTGTTGAAGTCGAACCGGCCCCGGGACTCGGCATGCACCGTGTCGCCGCTCCAACCCAGGTTGCGGAACGTGATGCTCTTGTCCGGGTTCGCGCCGATCAGCACCGCCTCCCAGTGGCCGTAACGCTGCTCCCGCTCGACCAGGGTGCCGCCGACCCACACGACGCGGTCGCCGTCCTTGAACTCGAACGCTTTGGGCGGGTTTGCGGGCTGTGCGCTCACCAGGAGCGCGAGGGCGGCGGAGAGGAGCATCGGCGTTGGTTCCTCACTTGGGGGAAAGTTAAGGTACTCGAAAGGCGCGCGGAATCCTACCCCCCCCGGCTGGAGCCGCTTGCGGCTTCGCGAGTTGCGCCACGCCGGCGCCGGGCGAACCCCGGCGGGTCTCGGTCGCGGTTGACACCCCCGGCGGGGCGTGTATTAGTGTTGGCTCTTTCTCACGGCGGGCACGGATGCGGAACGCGTTGCGCTGGGCACTGGGCGCGGTGGTCGCGGTGGTCGTTCTCGGCCCGCCGGCGGCACTGTACCGCGCGCAGTACATCCAGGCGAAGCGGTTTCGCGAGGTCGAGCCGGGCAGGCTGTACCGCTCGGGCCAGATGACGGCCGCCGGGCTCCGCGACGCGGTCGCGCGGTACGGGATCAAGACCGTGGTGAACCTCCAGCACGAGGAACCGGACCCGCTGATGCCGGACCACTGGCTCGGCAAGGGCAAGGTGCGCGAGAGCGCGCTGTGCCAGGAGCTGGGCGTCGGGTACCGGCTGATCACCCCGGACATCCTGCCGCCGGGCAACCGGCTCGACTGGGAGCCGCCGGCCGTGGGCGAGTGGCTCGACCTGCTGAGCGACGAGAACAACTACCCCGTCCTGCTGCACTGCAAGGCGGGGCTGCACCGCACCGGGCGGCTCACCGCGATCTACCGCATGGAGCACAACGGCTGGTCCCAGGGCGAGGCCCTGCGCGAGCTGCGGGCCAACGGGTACGGGCACGTCGCCGCCAGCGAGGGGGACGAGTTCGTGATCCAGTTCGTGCAGAACTTCCGGCCGCGCTCGAAGGCGCTGCGGGCCGCGGGCGGGGCCGCGGGCGAGGTGGCCAAGGGGGTGCGCCCGTGATCCCGACCGCGCTGGACCGCATGTTCCTGTTCACCTTCTTCCGGTCGTACCTGATCGTGCTGGTGAGCCTGGTCTCGCTGTTCGTGGTGATCGACCTGTTCACCCACCTGGACGACTTCACGAACAAGCCGGGCGGGTTCGCCGCCTCGGTCCGGCACATCACCGTGTACTACGGGAACCGGGTGCCCGAACTGTTCGACCTGCTGGGCAACTTCATCACGCTCATCGCCGGCGCGTTCACGGTCGCGTGGATGCAGCGGAACAACGAGCTGCTGCCGCTGCTGTCCGCGGGGGTGCCGACCCGCCGCGCGGTGCGGCCCGTGCTGCTCGGCTCGGCGCTCACACTGGCGCTGGTGCCGCTGAACCAGCAGTTCCTGATCCCGGAGGTGGCGGACCAGTTGACCGCCGGGCGCGACGACCCGGACCGGGTCAAGGCCCAGGTGCTGATGGGCGCCTACGACAGCAGCGGCATCCACCTGGAGGGGCACACCGGGTTCCGCCGGGACCGGCGGGTGGAGCGCATGTGCGTGACGTTCCCGGAGAACTCCCCCAGCGGGATGCTGCACGTGACGGCCGACGAGGCGGTGTTCGTGCCCAGGAAGGGCGACGACCCGCTGACCGGCGGGTGGCTGCTCACCCGGGCCAACCCCGACTCGTTCGAGGGGCCGCTGCCCACCAACCTGACCGTGCTCGGCACCGGCCGGTTCTTCCTGAAGGTGCTGGACGCCGACTACGACGCGGTGTGCCGCGGCGGCTCGTGGTTCTCGTACGCCTCCACCACCGACCTGCGGGACATGCTGGTGGACCCCGAGCCGCGGCGCCGGGGCAAGATCGCGGTCCTGTTCCACACCCGGCTGACGCGCCCGCTGGTCGGGATGCTGATGGTGGTGTTCGGGCTGTCGGTGATCCTGGGGAACCCGAACCGGCACGTGATCATCAGCTCCGGGCTGTGCATGTTCGTCTCGGCCGGCCTGTTCCTGTTCGTCATCGCGTGCAAGTACCTGGGGGACCAGGACGTGCTGCCGGCGGCGCTGGCCGCGTGGCTCCCGGTGATCCTGGCCGGTCCGCCCGCGCTGGTCTCGTTCGACTCGGTACACACCTGAGAACCGTACGGTCGAGCGGGGCGGCGCGCGTGCGGCGCCTGTTCGCCCCTTACCGGCTCGCCCGTTCAACCCGTCTCTTGCGCTTGACTCGCCCCGCCGGGCACGGTATTGCCGGCGACCCGTTGAGAACGGGCGGCTCGCGGCCGGGGATTGGCGCGACCGCTCCGAACGTGAGGGAGGGAGTCCGAGATGCGCAAGTCGATTCGCGGGGCCGCGGCCCTGCTGCTGGGTTCGGCCCTGGCCGCGTCGGCCGCGGCCCAACCGCCGGCGCCCCCGGCGGCGCCGCCGGCCGGCCCGCTGACGCCGCCCGCGGGCGTGCCGCCGGTGGTGCCGCCGGTGACCCCGGCCGCGCCGGTCGCCAAGGCGCCCGAGGCGCGCCCGACCGGCACCGCCGCGACCGTCAACGGGAAGGGCATTCCCGAGGTCGCCGTGTACCGCGCCCTGCGCCAGTTCC
>JBJSXS010000587.1:0-2404 GCA_046086545.1 Gemmata sp. | reverse complement strand
CTACAATTTCCAGGGACTCGACACCAGGCTCACTGGCGTCGAGCCGGCACGCGTCGTGAAAGAAATTGTCGCCTGACCCGCTGTGACCGGCTCGCGTGCCCGGCCTACGCCAGCACCGACTTGACCACCGCTCCGTGAACGTCGGTCAGCCGGTAGTGGCGGCCCTGGAACTTGTAGGTGAGCTTCTCGTGGTCGAGCCCGAGCAGGTGCAGCACCGTCGCCTGCAGGTCGTGAACGCTCGTCGCACCGTCTGCGACGTTGTACCCGAGCTCGTCGGTGGCGCCGTGGGTGGCGCCCGGCTTCGCCCCGCCGCCGGCCAGCCACACCGTGAAGCACCGCGGGTGGTGGTCCCGCCCGTAGTCGGTCGCGGTCAGCTTGCCCTGCGAGTAGTTGGTGCGGCCGAACTCGCCCCCCCACACCACCAGCGTGTCGTCGAGCATGCCCTTGCGCTTGAGGTCCGTGAGCAGCGCGTAACACGCCTGGTCCACGTCCTTGCACTGGCGGCGGATCGCGTTCGGCAGGCCGCCGTGCTGGTCCCAGCCCGGGTGGTACAGTTGGATGAACCGCACGTTCCGTTCGGCCAGGCGGCGCGCGAGCAGGCAGTTGGCCGCGAACGTGCCCGGGGTCTTGGCGCCCTCGCCGTACAGCTCGAACGTCTCCTCCGGCTCCTTGCGCAGGTCCATCACGTCGGGCACGCTGGTCTGCATGCGGAACGCCATCTCGTACTGAGCCACCCGGTCCGCGACTTCGGGCTCGCCGAGTTCGTCGGCCTGCAGCCGTTGAAGCTCCGCGAGCCGGTCGAGCGCGCCCTTGCGGCTCTCGGCCGTGACGCCCGGCGGGTTGTCGAGGTGCAGCACCGGCGCGCCGCCGCTGCGGAACTGCACGCCCGCGTGCTCGCCGGGCACGAACCCGTTGCCCCACAGCCGCGCGTAAAGCGGCTGGTCGATCCGGTCTTTCGAGATCAGCACCACGAACGCCGGCAGGTTCTCGTTCGCGCTGCCCAGCCCGTAGCTGAGCCACGACCCCATGCTGGGCCGCCCCGCGAGGTGGTGCCCGGTCTGGAAGAAGGTGATCGCCGGGTCGTGGTTGATGTGCTCGGTGTGCAGCGCCTTGATGAAGCACAGCTCGTCCGCCACCTTCGCGGTCCACGGCAGCAGCTCGCTGACGGTCGCGCCGCTCTTGCCGTGCCGCGCGAACTTGAAGACCGAACCCGCGAGCGGCAGCGTCGCCTGGTGCCCGGTCATGCCCGTCACACGTTGCCCCATGCGAACCGACGCCGGCAGGTCCTGGCCGTTCAACTCGTTGAGCTTCGGCTTGTGGTCGAACAGGTCGAGTTGGCTCGGCCCGCCGCTCATGAACAGGTAGATGACCCGCCGCGCTTTCGGGGCGTGGTGCGGCTTATCGAGTACGCCCGCGAACGGGCTCGGCTTCGTCGCGTCCGCGGCGCGGAGCAACTCGGCGAGCGCGACCCCGCCGAGGCCGAGAGCGGACCGGGTGAGGAACGACCGGCGGTCGGGTACAGCGAACATGGTCGGCTCCGAGACCGTTGCCTGTTTGACGCGCGCGACGGGCCAGAACCGCTCCCTCGCGGCGCGCACACGGAACACTGGTTACCGCCGCATCACCGCTTCGTCGTGGCTGAACAGCGCGTTCGCCAGCACCGCGGCCGCGGCGAGGTCCGCCACGGGCACGTTCGCGTCGGCCGGCTTCTCGCCCACGCGCAACAACTTCTTGGCCGCGGCCGGGTCCTTGTCGAACAGCGCCTTTTGCTCCTCGAACAGCCGCACAAGCACCGCGCGCTCCTTGTCGCTCGGCGCGCGGCCGGCGATCAGCCGGAACGCCCACGCGACGCGCTGCTCGGCGGTCGCGCCGCCTTCGCGCAGCATCCGCTCGCCGACGAACCGCGCGGCTTCCACGAACTGCGTTTCGTTGAGCAGCACGAGCGCTTGCAGCGGCGTGTGGGTGCTCTGCCGCTTCACGGTGCAGACGCTCCGGTCGGCCGCGTCGAACGTCGCCAGCCCCGGCGGCGGGACGGTGCGCTTCCAGAACGTGTACAGGCTGCGGCGGTACAGGTCGTCGCCCTTGCCCTGGTCGTACCGCGGGCGGCCCATCGCGATCTCCTCCCACAGCCCCGCGGGCTGGTACGGCTTCACGCTCGGGCCGCCGACCTTCTCGACCAGCAGCCCGCCGGCCGCGAGCGCCTGGTCGCGGAGCATCTCGGCGGTGAGGCGCTTCGCCGGGCCGCGGGCCAGCAACTCGTTGTGCGGGTCACGCGCGCGCAACTCGGGCGCGCCCTTAGAGGACTGGCAGTAGGCGGCCGACAGTGCGATGAGCTTGAACAGCCGCTTCTGGTCCCAACCGGTGCGGACGAACTCGCGGGCCATCCAGTCGAGCAGCTCGGGGT
>JBJSXS010000586.1:0-17440 GCA_046086545.1 Gemmata sp. | reverse complement strand
CGCTCCGAAAGCAGCGCCGCCGCGAGTGCCGCGCGGGGGGCGCACCCGAGGCGCCGGCTTTCGAGCAGCAGGCGCCCGAGTCGCGGGTGAACGGGCAACCCTGCCGCGGCTTCGCCGAGGGGCGTGAGCGCGCCGCCGCTGAACAGGTCGAGTGCGCCGAGGAGTTGCAGCGCCTGCGCGACGGCTTCCTCCGAAGGCGCGTCGAGCCACGGGAATTTGCGCGCGTCCGGCTCGCCCAGGGCCGCGAGCTGCAGCACCGCGCCACACAAGTCCACGCGCCTGATCTCGGGCACCGTTTGCTCGGGGCGCCCGCGGTGGCTCGGCTCGTCCCACAATCGAATACAGACGCCCGGGGCGGTGCGCCCGGCGCGGCCGGCCCGCTGGTCGGCCGAGGCGCGCGAAATCGGCACGAGGCGTAAGCGGTCCATGCCGATACCCGGATCGAACTCCATCTGCCGCGCGAGGCCGGAGTCGACCACGCGCGTCACGCCCTCAACGGTCACCGACGTTTCCGCGACGTTGGTCGCAAGCACCACCTTCCGCCGCGAGAGCTGTTGCAGTGCTCGGTCCTGCTGCTCGGGCGGCAGGTCGCCATGAAGGGGCAGGACGAGAACGTCCTGCTCCCGGGCGGCCGCTTCGAGCTCGTCGGCGGTCTGCCGGACCTCGCGCAGCCCCGGCAGGAACGCGAGCACGTCGCCGGTGCCTTCGGTCAGGGCGTCGCGTACGGCGTCCGCGACGGCGCGCGAAACGGGCGTGTCGTTGCGGCGCGGCCGGTACCGCACCTCGACCGGGAACGTGCGACCCCGACTGTCGACCACGGGGCACCCGCCGAAGTACGCGGACACCGCGCCCGGGTCGACGGTCGCGGACATCACCACGCACTTCAACTCCGGGCGCACGTTTTCGCGAATCAATCGCACCATGCCGAGTGCGACGTCGGCTTCCGACCCGCGCTCGTGGAACTCGTCGAACACCACCGCCGCAACGCCTTCCAGAAACGGGTCGTCGTGCAGGCGGCGGAGCAGCACGCCGGGCGTGACCACGAGCACGCGCGTGCGCGAGCCCGCTTTTTTGTCGAACCGCACCTGGTAGCCGAACGCGTCGCCGAGCGGCGAGCCGTGTTCGAGTGCCATCCGGCGGGCCGCGGCGCGTGCGGCGACGCGGCGCGGTTCGAGCACCAGCACGAGGCCGTTGCCCGCCGCGCCGCTTTCCACGAGCGCGGGCGGCACGCGCGTGGTCTTGCCGGCCCCGGTCGGCGCGCGCAGGACGGCCGCGCCGGTCGCCGTCAGCGCGGCCAGGAGTTTTGGTAGCGCGTCATCAACGGGCAGCGGGTCGCGCGGCATGAGATCAGTTTAGCGTTCGTCGCGCGGGGCCGCGGCGCCTACATTTGGCAGCACCGTCACCCGGGAGACGCACCCAAGTGAACCGACGCTGGTTGCTCGCGGCCGTCGCGCTGGCGTTCGGCGCGCCGGCGGTGGCGCAACACAAGGACGCGAAGAAGGAGCTGCGCTGGGGCACCGACCCCACCGGCGGCGCGCCCTACGTGTTCAAGGACGGCGACACGTTCGTCGGGTTCGAGGTCGAACTCGCCGCGTACCTCGCCAACGAGCTGTCGCGCGCCAGCACGATGGTGACGGGCGACTGGGACAAGCTGCCCGAGCTGCTCGCCAAGCCGCCCGGCGAGAACGGCATTGATGTCGTGCTGAACGGGTACGAGTACCGCGAGGACCTCGAAAAGAAGTACCCGTCCACGGTGCCGTACTACGTCTACAAGCTCGGGCTCGTCATCCACAAGGACGAGGCGGACGCGGTCCGCGGCTGGGCCGACCTCGCTCGCGAAAAGGGGAAGGGCGAGAGGCGCTCGGTCGGCGTCCTCGGCGGGTCGGTCGCCCACGGCTACATGAAGGGCAAGCAGTTCGGCGACAAGATCGACCTGAAGATCAACCCGGACGTGGCCACCGTGATCGGGCTGGTCGAGCAGAAGCGCCTCGACGCGACCGTCCAGGACACGCCCGCGGCCCTCTACTACGTCAAGCACGGGAAAGACCTGAAGCTCGCGGACGAGCCCCGCAAGCCGGGGTTCTACGTGATCCTCACGCGCGAGGCCGACGGCGAACTGCGCGAGCAACTCAACACCGCGATCAAGAAGGGCGTCAAGGACGGCACACTCAAGGCGATCTACGAGAAGTACGGCCTGTGGAACGAGGACCAGGAGCGGCTGCTGTACTGGGCCGAGCAGAAGGAGAAGCCGCCGTTCGCGGCCGACGAGGACGAGGGCGGGGAAGGGCCCGCCGAGAGCGGCAAGATCGACTGGGGGCAGATCGTTCACGAGCTGCTCCGGGCGGCGGGCATGACGGTGTTCCTGGCGGTCGCGTCGTTCCCCCTTGCGATGCTCATCGGGATGGCGGTCGCGCTCGGCCGCGCCTACGGCCCGTGGCTCGTGCGGGTCCCGCTCGGGCTGTACGTCGAGGTGCTCCGCGGCACGCCCCTGTTGCTGCAACTGTACTTCGTCTTCTACCTGCTCCCGGTGCTGACCGCGAAGCACCTCGGCCTCGACCTGCCCAACGACCCGCTGCTGTTCGGGATCCTCGGGCTGGCGATCAACTACTCCGCGTACGAGGCCGAGAACTACCGCGCCGGGCTGCTCGCGGTGCCGCGGGGCCAAATGGAGGCCGCGCTCGCACTGGGCATGAAGCCCCTCACGGCGCTGCGGGTGGTGATCGTGCCGCAGGCGGCGCGCGTTGTCATCCCACCGGTGACCAACGACTTCATTGCGCTGTTCAAGGACACGTCGGTGTGCTCGGTGATCCTGATCACCGAACTGACGCGGAAGTACAACGAGCTGTACAATTTCAACCGCGGGTACATCCTCCAACTCGCGCTCATCACTGCCGGGCTGTACCTCATCATGAGTTACCCGCTGGCGGTCTTCGCCCGCATCCTCGAGAACCGGTTGGGCGGCGTCGGCGGGGGGCACCGATGATTCGCGCGACCAACATCGTGAAGTGCCGCGGCGACACCCGCGTTCTCGACGGCGCCTCCATCGAGGTGCAGCAGGGACAGGTGGCGGCGGTGGTCGGCCCGTCGGGCGGCGGCAAAAGCACCCTACTGCGCTGCATCATCGGCTTGGACGGGTTTCGGGAAGGCGAGGTCGCGCTCGGCGGCGCGCTGAAGCTGAAGGGCGGCGAGGCGCCGTCGCGGGCCACGCTGCTCGCGCTGCGCCGTGCCGTGGGCATGGTGTTCCAGCAGTTCAACCTGTTCCCGCACATGAGCGCGCTGAAGAACGTCATGAGCGGCCCGGTTCACGCGCTCGGCAAGTCGCGCGACGAGGCCGAGGCGAGCGCGAAGCAGTGGCTTGCCCGCGTGGGCCTGGAAAGCAAACACGACGCGAGGCCCGCGCAGCTCTCGGGCGGGCAACAGCAGCGTGTTGCAATCGCCCGCGCCCTTGCGGTTAACCCCGCGGCGATCCTGTTCGATGAGCCGACCAGCGCCCTCGACCCGCGCATGGCCGCGGACGTTATGAAGGTGATCGACGACCTGGCCGACGACGAGCAGTTGCAGGTGGCGATGGTGATCGTCTCGCACGACATCCCGGCCGTGAAGCGCATCGCCGACGTGGTTCACGTGCTCGACAAGGGCAGGGTGGTGTACAGCGGTTCCGCGGCCGAGGCGTTCGCCCCCGGTGCCCCGGCCAGCGTGCTGGAGTAGGGAGGGCGGCCCCACACCCGGCGGGAAGGGGCCGGGCGTGGCGCTGCGTCTGTTCCCGTTCAACCAACGAGAAACCGTATGCCGACGACACACGCACAGCGCCTGATCCGCGTCGGGCACAGCCCGGACCCGGACGACGCGTTCATGTTCCACGCCCTCGCCAACGACAAGATCGACACCGGCGACCTGACGTTCGTCCACGAGCTGGTGGACATCGAGACGCTCAACCGCCGGGCCCTCACCGGCGAACTCGAAGTGACCGCCGTGAGCATCCACGCGTACAGCTTCCTCCTCGACAAGTATGCGCTACTCCCGACCGGGTGCAGCATGGGCGACCAATACGGCCCCATGATCGTCGCCCGCAAGCCGTACCGGGTGGGCGACCTCCCGGGGGTCAAGATCGCGGTGCCCGGCACGCTCACCACCGCGTTTCTGACACTCAAGCTCCTGTTCGAGTCCGTCGGGGCCCAGGACAAGCTCGCCTACGATGTGATCCCGTTCGATGAGATCATCCCGGCGGTGGCCGCCGGCAAGTACGACGCGGGGCTGATCATTCACGAGGGGCAACTCACCTTCCAGAACCAGGGGCTGCACCTCGTCACTGACCTCGGGGTGTGGTGGCAGGAGCGCACCGGGCTGCCGCTCCCGCTCGGCGGCAACGTGGTGCGCAAAGACCTCGGCGCCGACGTGATGAAGGAAGTGAGCCGCCTCATCCGCGCGAGCATCCGGTACGCGCTCGGACACCGGCGGGAGGCGCTTACCTATGCGCTCAAGTACGCCCGCGACATGGACGTGGCGCTCGCGGACAAGTTCGTCGGCATGTACGTGAACGACTGGACCCTCGATTACGGCGAGCGCGGGCGCGCCGCCATCCGCAAACTGCTCAGCGAGGCGCACCGGGCCGGAGTCATCCCGAACCCGGTCGAGCTGGAGTTTGTCGAATGACCTGACTTTCGTACGTCGGTTTTGGTTCGGCATTTCTCTTGACGGTGGTGCAGGTCGCCGTCAGCATTTTGTTACCCGCCCGTGCGCCGACGCCGCGCACAGGGCCGGCTCACGTGCTCACGGTCCCGGTGCGCCCATGCCCGTTCTCAAGACCCCGTGCCCCAAGTGTCAAGCGAACATGCGCTTCACCGTTGACGGTGAGGGCGACCACGAGGTGACCTGCCTCAAGTGTGGGCACGAGTTCGTCGCGGCCCTCGACCCGGACGATGCACCTGCCAGGAACGGCAAGAGCGACACGCCGAAGGCGAAAAAAGATTCGAGCGCCAAGCCGAGCAAGACGAAGGCGAACAAGGCCACGTGCGGCAAGGACGATCAGGAAGACGAAGACGAAGACGATGAGGGGGTCGCCGGGCGGAAGAAGCTGATCATCGCCGGCGCCGTCGGCGGCGGTTTGTTGCTGTGCGGTGTCATTGTTGCGGTCGCGCTGGTCGCCGGCGGCAAGGACAAAACTGCCAAGAAGAGTAACGACCCGCCGGCCGAGGTGAAGCCGGACGTGAGGCCGGACCTGGGCACCAACCCGGGTCCGGGTACGCCCCCCCCGCCGAAGAAGGACAACCCCGGGGCGAACCCGCCCCCTCCGAAGAAGGACAACCCGAACCCGGTTGAGCCGCCGAAAAAGGGGCCGGACGAAACCGAGCTGGCGACGCAGCTGCCGGACCCGCCGCGCATCCGCGTCGGCGGGTCGCTGGTGCCGGACAGCAAGCCGGTCGGCCGCGCCCCCGCGATCCCGCCCCTGGCGAAGGACGAGGACCCGTTCGAGCGGGCCGCGGAGTTCAAACCCGACGGGGCGCTGCCGGGACTGCCGCCGCTGCCCAAGACCGGGCGCCCCCTGCTGACGCTCGACTCGGGCGGGCACACCGGGATCGTGAGCAAGGTGTTCTTCACCCCGAAGGGTGACCGGGTCATCAGCATCGCCGAGGACAAGGCGGTGCGCATCTGGGACCCGGAGACCAACGAGACGGTCAAGACGATCCGGTTCCCGGCCGGGCCGGGCAAGGAGGGCATGCTGTTCGCCGCCGACATGTCGCCGTCCGGCAAGCGGCTCGCGGTTGCCGGCCACCCGCTCGCGGGCGTGCAACCCGGGCGCGTGCCCATCTACGTCATCTCGCCCGAGACCGGCAACCCGGTGCGCCCGCCCATCGAGGTGGGCGCCAGTGCCGTCACCGGGCTGAGCTTCTCCACCGACGGCAACTGGCTCGGGGTCGGGTGCGACAACGGCGCGATCCAGCTGGTCAACGTGTCCACCGGCGCCTCGTACCCGGCGCCGCCGATCAGCAAGGCCTCGGTGCTCGAGGTGAAGTACAACCCCAACCCGAAGGCCAAACTGCTGGCCACCCTCGGGGCCGACCGGTTCGTGCAGATCTGGAACTTCGCCAACACCGCGCAGAACAAGGACATCCCGATCAAGGGCGCGACCCCTTCCACCCTCGCCTGGACCAACGACGGGCTGACGCTGGCCGTCGCCAGCCTGACCGGCGAGATCGCGCTGAACAACTACGAGGGGAAGTTCATCAAGACGCTGCCGCGGCTGTCGCACGGCGGTGCGCCGCTGAAAATCTACCACCTCCAGTACCTGCCCGGGGACCGCGAGATCGCCGTCGCCGGCGTGGGCAACGGGGGGTGGGCCGGGATCGTCAACGCGGACACGGGCGCCGTTCGCGTGTCGGTCGCCGCGCACTCCAACTCGGTGTACGGGCTCGACGTGTCGGGGGACGGCGAGCGGGTGGTGTCCAGCGGCGGCAACCAGCACGAGACGCTGGTGTGGAAGACGGCCGACGGCACGCTGCTGCACCGGCTCCAGGGGGCCGGCAGCGGGGTGTGGGCCATCGCGTGGGCCAAGGACGGCAAGTCCATCGCGTTCGGCAACAGCAACAAGCGCGACAAGCCGGGCGATCCGCTCCCGCTGGAGGGCACGTTCCGGCTCGACGAGTTCGGCGTCGGCGACCCGCCCGACCCGTCGAAGTACGTGCAGACGGTGGAGGGCGACGAGCACGTCAGCCTGATCACCGGCGCGAGCGGGTTCCTGGTCAAGACGACCGGGCGCCAGGAGGCGGTCATGCAACTGCCCGGGGCCGAGAAGATCTACTCGGCCACCGTGCTGCCCAAGGCCAACGCGATCCTGGTGGGCGGGGTCGAGCACCTGTACATGGTCACCCCGTCCACGCTCCAGGTGTCGAAGACGTTCGTCGGGCACAGCGGGAACGTGCTGTGCGTCACCCCGTCCCCGGACAGCCGGTACTTCGCCACCGGGTCCGCGGACCAGACGATCCGCATCTGGGCCCGCGACCGCGAGGAGCCGCTGCTGTCCATCTTCTTGGCCGGCCGCGAGTGGATCGCGTGGACCCCGCAGGGGTTCTACTCGTGCTCGGCCCAGGGCGAGCGCCTGATCGCGTGGCAGATCAACGCGGGCACCGTGAAGTTCCCACAGGTGCACCCGGCCGCGCGGTTCCGCCCGTCCATGTACCAGCCGGCGCTGCTCAAGTACGTGGTGCCGGCCGGCAACCTGCCGATGGCGATGGCGATGGCCCAGAAGTACGACAAGGCGCTGGTGCAGACCACCAGCGTGGCCGACGTGCTGCCGCCCGAGGTGACACTCGACGGGTTCACCGACGGCACCGAGCTGAAGATGGACAAGGACAAGGCGGCGCTGACGGTCAAGGCCCGCGCCACCAGCGCCAGGCACCCGATCACCGCGATGCGGCTGCTGGTGGACGGGCGCCCGTTCAACGGGACCGCCGGGGTGAAGCGGTTCGACAAGGCGGTCCCCAACACGCCGACCGAGGTGACCTGGGAGGTGCCGCTGCTGCCCGGCTCGCACACCGTCGCCGTCATCGCCGACACGCCGGTGAGCAAGGGCATGTCGAGGGTCGGGCTGGTGGCCCGCGCCGGTGACCCGCCCAAGCCGAACCTGTACGTCCTCGCCGTCGGGGTGTCCGACTACCCGAAGGGGGTCGGCGCGCTCAACTTCTGCGCGTCCGACGCCGAACTCCTGGAGAAGACCTTCAAGGAGAAGTCGAAGACGGTGTTCGCGAACATCGAGACGAAGTTGCTGACCAACACGGCCGCGACCAAGCAGGGCATCCGCGAGGGGCTGGACTGGCTCAAGAGCAACATGACCGCCAAGGACGTGGGCATCGTGTCGTTCTCCGGGCACGGCACCCGCGACCCGTTCGGCCGGTTCTACCTGTGCCCGGCCGACATCGACCCCGCCGCCGAAGACCCGGCCGCGTCGTGCCTGTCGGGCGACGAGTTCAAGTCGCGGCTGGACAACATGCCCGGCCGGCTGGTCGCCATCCTGGACGCGTGCCACTCGGGCACCGTGGCCGACAAGGAGCGCCCGCAGGCCCGGACCGACAACCTGGTGCGCGATCTGACCGCCGAGGACTCGGGCGTGATCGTCATGTGCGCCTCGCTCGGCCGCGAGTACGCCATCGAGAGCAAGCTGACGAAGGCCGGGTTCTACACGCTCGGGCTGGTCGAGGGGCTGAGCGGGTACGGCGACGTGGACGGCGACGGTACCGTGTACATTCACGAACTGGACATGTACGCGACCGCCCGCGTGCGCCAGCTGAGCATGGGCAAGCAGAACCCGACGCTCGGGCGCCCGCCGACCATCAAGCCGTTCCCGATTGCCAAGATCGACAAGCCTTCGCCTTGAGTCTCACGTCGTCAGGTCGAAAGTCGTAAAGTCGAAGACATTTCTCCAGGGGCGTCTTCGACTTGCGACTTTCGAATGCTGCTGCGGAGCGTCCCGCCACAGCCACCGCAGCGCGTCGGGCAGCAGCGCCCCGCCGTTGTCGTTCGCGTGGGCGCCGGCGCCGAGAACATACTTGTAGTCGTACCGCTTTTCGCGTAACGCCTCGGCCATTTTCACGTACTGCATGTACCAGTCGCGCTTCAGGTTCGTAGGGCTGCGAAGGTCGTGGATACCGTCCTGCAGGTATACGCGGACCGGCTTCGCGTCGGCCTTCTGTACCAGGTCGGGACAGACGTGCCCGCCGCTCAGGTCGGTAAAACTCCCGATAACGCTGTACACGCGGCGGAACGCGTCCGGCCGCTCCCGGGCGACCGTGAACGCCCCGACCCCGCCGCTGGAGAACCCCGCGATGGCGCGTGCCGCGGGGTCTTTCGTGAGCGTCTACTTTTTCCCCACCTCCGGCAGCATCTCGTGCACGATGTGCTTTGCGAACGCGTCGCCCAGAGAGTCGTACTCGACGCCGCGGTTGTTTGGGTTCATGGTCCCGAGCGTCGCGGGGTACTCGGCTCCCTTGTGACCGGGCGTCACGAAGATGCCGATGGTGACCGGAATGTCCTTCTTGTGAATGAGGTTGTCCAGCACCACGTGGGCGCGACCGACGCCCTTCGGGTTGATCGCACGCTGCCCGCCCTGGAACTCGAGTACGGCCGTGGCGTTCTCGGGCTTGTACTGCACCGGGACGTACACCCGCATCCGCCGCACGGTGCCGTCGAACACCTTGCTCTTGAAGAGCGTCGGGCCGACCAACTGGCCCGCGGGCACGCCCGCCTGTTTAAGTGAGTCCGGGCCGAGTTCGTAAGTCGTCTTCGCGGGCAGTTATGCCGCCGGCTGCCCGGCACCGGGCGAATCGACGGGTGCGCAAAACAGGAGCACGAGCACGGGCTCATGTGGTGCTGTCCCAAAGTGGGGGTATCAGCGTGATTTTCCTGGCACGGTGGTGCCGGTCAAGGTCCGGTTCGGGGCAATTGTCGTTGCCTCTCGTGCCCGCTGCTTTTACATTCAGCGACAATCCGCGTCGTCCCTCCCAAGATTTCGGAGCCGAAATGTCTGCCGTTTCATCCGCGGCCAAGCCGCCGCTGTCGCTACCGCTGCGCCTGAACCTGTCCGTGATGATGTTCCTCCAGTTCGGCATCTGGGGGGCGTGGTTCGTCGTGTTCTTCCCGTACCTGCGCGGGCTGAACTTCACCGGCGAGCAGGCCGGTGCCCTCATGGGCAACATGGCCCTGGGAGCGATCTTCTCCACCATCTTCGCGGGTTACGTCGCCGACCGACTGCTGGCGAGCGAGAAACTGATGGCGATCTGTCACCTGGTCGGCGCCGCGCTGCTGTTCGGGATCGCGCAGGTTCACGAGCCCGGGCAGTACTGGACCCTGTTCGCGCTGACGCTGGTGTACGCGCTGGTGTTCAACCCGACCCTGGTGCTGGCGAACTCGATCACCTTCGAGCACGTCCCGGACGGGCAGCGCGACTTCCCCGGGATCCGGGTGCTGGGCACCCTCGGGTGGATCGGGGCCGGGTTCGGGATCGACGCGCTGTTCGCCCACGACGGCAAGACCGCGGCCAGCACGAACGGCCCGCTCCTGCTGGCCGCCGGGCTGTCGGCCGTGCTGGGCGTTTACAGTTTCCTCCTGCCGCACACGCCCCCGAAAGGCGAGGTGAAGGGCGTCCCGTTCGTCCGCGCGCTGGGGCTGTTCAAAGACTTCTCGTTCGCCGTGTTCTTCATCGTGTCGCTGGCGATCACGGTGGTGCTCGCGTTCTACTACACGGTCACCGCGGACTTCCTGGCGAAGGCGTGCGGGGTGAAGAACATCGGCTCCACGATGCTCATCGGGCAGGTGTGCGAAACGGTGTTCCTCCCGCTGCTGCCGCTGTTCCTCGTGCGCCTCGGGATGAAGTGGGTGCTGGTGCTGGGGATGTTCTGCTGGGGGCTGCGGTACCTGTTGTTTGCCAACGCGGGGCCGGAGGGCTTCGGGTTCGTCCTGGCCATCGCGGGGGTGGCCCTGCACGGGTTCTGCTTCGACTTCTTCTTCGCCGCGGGGTTCATCCACTGCGACAACAAGGCGCCCAGAGACATCCGCGCCAGCGCGCAGGCGCTGTTCAGCTTCCTCACCTACGGCGTCGGCATGTGGCTCGGGAGCCTGCTGTGCGGGATGCTGGTGGACAAGTACAGCGACCCGCTCACGAAGGAGGTGAACTGGCACGAGTTCTGGCTGGTGCCCAGCATCGGCGTCACCGCGTGCCTGGTCGTGTTCATGCTGATGTTCCGCGACCGCCCCGGCGCGGACAAGCCCACGGGCGCCGTGACCCCCGGGGCGTGACCCCTTTGGGACCGACGACCGCCCTCCCGATGACGACGGGGAAGACAAGAGGCCGCTCCTGTTTTCCCGCCGTCATCGGAAGGGCGGTCGGGACTAGTATTTCGGCATCCCCTGATCCACCTTGTCGGCCCAGCCGAGGATGCCGCCGGTCAGGTTGACGAGTTTCGTGTAGCCCTGCGACTTCAGGAAGTCGATCGCCTTCTGACTGCGCACGCCGCTCTTGCAGTGGACGATCACCTCGCGGTCCTTCGGCACCTCGGCGAACCGTGCGGGCAACTCCGGCAGCGGCAGCAACACCGTTCCCGGGATGCGGCAAATCTGGAACTCGTTGGGGTTCCGCACGTCGAGGACGAACAGGTTCTCCCCCGCGTCGATGCGCTTCTTGAGCTGCTCGGCCGTGATGTCGCTCTGGGCGTGCGAAGCCGCTTGCGGCGCGCTGCCGCCGCGAACCCCGCAGAACTCCTCGTAGTCGATCAGGCCCTTGATGGTCGGGTGCGGCTCGCCAACGGCCCACTTCGGGTCGCGCCTGATCTTGAACGTCTTGAACGTCATGTTCAGCGCGTCGTAGTGCAGCAACCGGCCGATGAGCGGTTCACCGATACCCAGGATCAGCTTGATGGTTTCGGTCGCCTGAATGCACCCGATCACGCCCGGCAGGATGCCTAACACACCGCCTTCGGCGCAGCTCGGGACTTCGCCCGGGGGCGGCGGCTCCGGGTAGAGGCAGCGGTAGCACGGCCCCACGCGCGGGTCGAACACCGTGGCCTGTCCGTCGAACCGAAAGATGCTGCCGTACACGTTCGGCTTGTTCAGCAGCACGCACGCGTCGTTGACGAGGTACCGCGTGGGGAAGTTGTCCGTGCCGTCCACGACGATGTCGTAGTGCTTCACGATGTCGAGCGCGTTCTTCGCCGTGAACTGGGTTTCCCACAGGGCGAGTTGCACCTCGGGGTTCACGTCCTTGATCCGGTCCGCGGCCGACTGGCACTTCGAGCGGCCCACGTCCGCGGTGCCGTGGATGATCTGGCGCTGGAGGTTCGACGTGTCCACCACGTCGAAGTCCACAAGCCCGAGCGTACCGACGCCGGCCGCGGCGAGGTACAGCGCGAGGGGCGACCCGAGCCCGCCGGTGCCGATGACGAGCACCTTCGCGGCCTTCAACTTACGTTGCCCGTCGAGGCCGACCTCCGGCATGATGATGTGGCGCGAGTACCGCGCGTACTCGGGCCGCGTGAGCGACACGCCGGCCCACCGGTTGTTGAGCAGATCGGGGAGGGCCATGGGAACCTCGGAGTCGCGACGGAGCGAGCCGGAAGTGTGACCGACGGCCGCCGAGGAGCGCGCGACCCGCACGGGCCGCCAGCTCTCGCGCCAGCGTGGGGCGCCGATCGCGCTTCCGGGTCGTCGTGGAAAAGAGCTACACCGCGCCGAGGGCGAGGGAGCAGTTGTGGCCGCCGAAGCTGAAGCTGTTGGACAGCACCTTGGCGACCCGGACCTCGCGGGCGGTGTTCGGGATGTAGTCCAGGTCGCACCCGGCCTCGACGTCGGGGGCCTGCAGGTTGATGGTGGGGTGCAGGACGCCGTGCTTGAGGCTCAGCGCGCACGCGACCGCCTCGACCCCGCCGCTGGCCCCGAGCAGGTGGCCGATCATGCTCTTGGTGCTGGAGATCATTAACTTTTTGGCGTGGTCGCCGAAGACCACCTTGACGGCCTTCGTCTCCGCGACGTCGCCGAGCGGGGTGCTGGTGCCGTGGGCGTTGATGTAGCCCACCTGGTCGGCGTTCCACCCGGCGTCCGCGATCGCGTCGCGCATCGCCTGCGCCGCGCCGGCGCCGTCCTCGTGCGGGGCCGTGATGTGGTACGCGTCCGCGGTGTTGCCCGAGCCGCACACCTCGGCGTAGATGTTCGCGCCACGCGCCTTCGCGCGCTCGTACTCCTCGAGGACGAGGAGGCCCGCCCCTTCGCTCAGCACGAACCCGTCGCGGCCCTTGTCCCACGGGCGGCTGGCGGCCTGGGGGTCGCCGTTCCGCAGCGACAGCGCCCGGCACGCGGCGAACCCGCCCAGCCCGAGGGGCGTGATCGCGGACTCGCTGCCGCCGGAAATCATGACGTCGGCTTGCCCGTGCCGGATCGCGTTGAGCGAGTCGGCGATGGCGTGCGCGGCGGACGAGCAGGCCGTCGCGACGGTGGTGTTCGGCCCGCGGAGGCCGAACCGGATCGAGATGTTGCCGCTGGCCGCGTTCGCGATCATCTTGGCGATCAGGAACGGCCCGAGCCGCGAGGGGCCGCGCTCCAGGAGCGTGGTCTGGCCCTCTTCCAGCTCGGAGATGCCGCCGATGCCGCTGCCGAGGATGCACCCGCACCGGAACGGGTTCTCCTTGGCGAAGTCCAGCCCGCTGTCGGTCACCGCCTCGAAGGCCGCAACGATGGCGAACTGCGCGAACCGGTCGAGGTGGCGCGCCGCCTTCGTGTCCAGAGTGGGCTCCGGGCTGAACCCCTTGACCTCACCGCCGAACGTCACCTTGAAGGCGGACGTGGTGCCGTTCGTCTGCTGCCAGTTCGCGGTGTCGAAGCGCGTGATGGGCGCGATGCCGCTGCGCCCGGCGAGGAGGCCGCGCCAGTAGTCGGTTACGTTCAGCGCCAGCGGGTTCACCGTGCCCAGCCCGGTGATGACCACCCGCCGACGGGTCGAGTGTGAAGTCACTGCTTGTTCTTGATGGCGTGGTCGATGTAATCGACGGCCTCGCCGACCGTCTTGATCTTCTCGGCCTGGTCGTCGGGGATCTGGATGTCGAACTCTTCTTCCAGTTCCATGACGAACTCGACGATGTCGAGCGAGTCGGCACCGATCTCCTCGATGAACGTGGTGTTCCGCGTGATCTTTTCTTTGTCGTACGCGAAGTGCTCGCTCACAATGTCGATGACACGTTGCTCAACGGACACGGTTCAACCCTCCGGGCGGTGATCGCCCCCGCAACACCCGCGGCCCGATCGGTCCCAACCGATCCCGCGCGCAGCGTCTGGAATGTTTATCGCGCCGGGCCGCCCCGCGAAGGCCGGGCGCGATTACCGGTGCCGGGCAGCGACTCACGAAGAAAAAATCTACGGACGCGACCGCCCTACGGAAATCCGAAATCCGAAACTCGAACGCCGAAACCGGCTCGGGCGCTCGGCCCCGTTCGGAATTCGTACCCGCGCGCTACGCGGTCACGTTACGGATATCGGCTTTCCGCTGCACGCGCTTGATAAGACCTGCCAACACGCGGCCCGGGCCGATCTCGTAGAACCGGTCGGCGCCGTCCGCGAACAGCCCCCGCAGCGTGTCCTCCCACCGCACCGGCGAGAGCACCTGCCTGACCAGGAGCGCCCGGATCTCCGCCGGGTCGGTGTGCGGGCGCGCGTCCACGTTCGACCACACGGGCACGCTCGGCGCGTTCAGCTTTACCCCCGCGAGGGCGCCCGCCAGTTTCTCGTCCGCGGGCCGCATCAGATCGGTGTGGAACGCCCCCGCGACCGCGAGCCGCACCGTGCGGATGCCGCCCTTCTGGGCGCACAGCTGTTCGAACCGGTCGAGGGCCGCGAGCGCTCCGGAGACCACCGTGTTTCCGGGGCACAGCAGGTTCGCGACCTCGAGCGTGTCGCCCCCCCGCGCCTGGCTCACCAGCGCCTCCGCGTCCGACAGCTCGGCGCCCAGCGCGCTGACCATGCCCGACGGGGTGGCCGCCGCGGCGTCCTGCATCGCCCGGCCGCGGGCCTGCACGAGCTGCACCCCGTCCTCAAAGGAGAGCGCGCCGGCGTACGCGAGGGCGGTGTACTCCCCGAGGCTCAGCCCGGCGGCGGCGAACACGCCCGCGAGCGCGTCCGGTTCGGTCGCCTTGAGCTGCTCGAGCGCGGCGAGGCTCGCCACGAAGATGGCCGGCTGGCTCACGTCGGTCGCGTTCAGGCGCTCGGCCGGGCCGTTCGTGCAGAGGTCCAGCAGGTCGAACCCGAGGATGGCCGCGGCGCGAGCGAACAGGTCCCGAGCGGCGGGCGATGACTGGCACAGGGCGGCGGCCATGCCCACCGTCTGCGCGCCCTGCCCGGGGAAGAGGAATGCGGTTTTCGGCATGACCAACTCCGTTCAGTCGCGGCGGAGCGACCTCCCCGGGCACGGGCGGGGGAGGTCGGCATTTACTCTTCGCCCTTGGGGGGCTCGGGCAGCGCCTCGAGTTCGGCTACGATCTTCTCGTTGAGCTTCACCCGGACGTCGAGCGCCGCGACGCCGATCGCGCCGGCGATCGCGCGGTCCTTCGAGGACCCGTGGCAGATGATGCACACGCCCTCGACGCCGAGCAGCGGCGCGCCGCCGACCGCGCTGTAGTGGTACTTCGCGAGCAGCGCCTTCATCGCGACCTGCGCCTGCTGGCGCTCCCCCTGAAGCGCCCCGATCACTTCCTGGTTGACCACGCCCAGAAGGAACTCGGACACGCCCTCGCTGACCTTCAGCACCACGTTGCCGGTGAACCCGTCGGTCACGACCACATCGACCGCGCCGCGGTGGATGTCGCGCCCCTCGATGTTGCCCACGAACCGGGCGCTCAGCGGGCTGGCGCGGAACAGGTCGTAGGTCTTCTGGACCAGTTCGTGCCCCTTGCCCTCTTCCTCGCCCACGTTCATCAGGCCGAGCGTCGGCTTTTCGATCTCGAGGATGTGCCTGGCGAACACGCTGCCCATCGCGCCGTACTGGAGCAGGTGCCGGGGCTTGGGGAACACGTTGGCGCCCACGTCCATGATGACGCAGCGGCCCTTCGCGTGCGGCATCACGGTGGCGATGCCGGGCTTGTGAACCCCTTTGAGGAACCGGCGCGTGAGCAGGCCGCCGGCGACGACGGCCCCGGTGTTGCCCGCCGACACCAGCCCGTCCACCTTGCCCTCGGCCATCAGGCGCCAGGCGCAGAAGATGGACGCCTTCGGCTTGCGCCGGAGGGCGTCGGTCGGCTTCTCCCTCATCTCGACGACGACCGGCGCGTCGACCACCTCCACGCGCCCCGCCGGCAGCGCGGCCGCGGCCAGCAGGGGCGCGAGCTGCCCCTCGTCACCCACCAGAACGATGGTGAGGTCGGGGTTGGCGGCCAGCGCCAGAGCGGCGCCGCCGACGTTGGGGGCCGGGCCGTGATCGCCGCCCATCGCATCGAGGGCGATCCGCATAGGTCACTTCCCTTGCTTGTCGTCTTCGACCGGGAGGGCGTCGCGGCCCTGGTAGAACCCGCAGTTCGAGCACACGCGGTGCGGCATCACCGGCTCGTTGCACCGGGCGCAATACTGGATCTGCACCGCGGTGACGTGGTGGTGGCTGCGCCGCGTGCCCTTGCGGGAGCGTGAGGTGCGCCTCTTGGGTACTGCCATGACTGCTCTCTCGATCTGGACCGAAGGCCGAGTTAAGACGGTCATGTTAGGGCTGACGCCCGAGACAGTCAAGCAACCCCGTGCGCTCCGTGCCCGAGCGAGGTTGAAGGACGAAATCCGAAACTCGGTGCCACCGTCCCTATTCTGGATGTCGTGACGCGCCGTTCTCGGCTCGGATTTCCTTTTTTCGGCCTCGCGTCCGCACCCGGGGGGAGTCGTGGAACACCTGTGGGCACCGTGGCGGCTGTCGTACATCACCGCGCCGAAGGCCGATGCGCCGGCCGATGCGCCGGGGTGCTTTCTCTGCCGGGCCGCGCGCGCGGGCGGGGACGACCGCGCGAACCTGGTGGTTCACCGCACCCCGCTGTCGGCCGCGGTGATCAACCGGTTCCCGTACAACAGCGGGCACCTGCTGGTCTCGCCGCTCGCGCACAAAGCCACACTTGCGGACCTGACCACCGACGAACTGTTTGACTTACAGTTATTAATGCGCAAACTCATCGGTGTCATCGAGCGCCGGATGCGCGCCGACGGGTTCAACGTGGGCTTAAACTTGGGCCGCGCCGCGGGCGCCGGCGTGCCCGGCCACCTGCACTGGCACATCGTCCCGCGGTGGAACGGCGACCAGAACTTCATGGCCGTAACTGCCGACACGCACGTCATTTCGCAAGCGCTGGACGCCCTGTACGACTCGCTCGCCGAAGGGTTGGTGAAGGCCGAATAACGCGGCTCGCGTACGCGCACCGGGCGCGACCCTGCTTTGCGCCGGCGGGTGCGTACAACAGTGGCGTTCCCTCACCCCAACCGGAGTTCACGATGGGCGAACGCGAAAAAAGGCTCGAGGCCGCCGGGTACCCGCTCGACCGCGGGCCGAAGGAGGGGCTGGTCATCGATTTGCTCTCGGTGCTCGGCGACACCGTGTACGCGTCCGGGCAGGTGCCCTACGACGCCGGCGTGCTGACCAGCAAGGGCAAGGTGCCGTCTCAGGTGTCCGTCGAGGACGCGACGAAGGCCGCGGCGCTATGCGCCGCGAACATCCTCCGCGCCGTGATCCTGAAACTCGGGTCGCTGGACAAGATCGAGCGCGTGGTGCGTGTCACCGGGTACGTGAACACCGACCCGGACTTCACCGACTGCCACCTCATCATCAACGGCGCCACCAACCTGCTGAAAGAAGTGTTCGGGCCAGAGGCCGGGCGGCACGCGCGCACCGCGCTCGGCATGGGCCAGCTGCCGCTCGGCACCAGCGTCGAGGTCGAGGCGATCT
>JBJSXS010000585.1:0-3056 GCA_046086545.1 Gemmata sp. | reverse complement strand
GCGGCTCGCGGCGACGCACGACCCGGAGATCCAGACGCGGATCAACGCCTACGAGATGGCCTACCGCATGCAGTCGAGCGCGCCCGAACTGATGGATCTCTCCAGGGAGTCGGCGGCGACGTTCGCCGCCTACGGCGCGGAGGCCGGCAAGCCCTCGTTCGCCACCAACTGCCTGCTCGCCCGCCGGCTGGTCGAGAGCGGAGTGCGGGTGGTGCAGGTGTACACCGGCAACCTCCAGCCGTGGGACACGCACGACAAGAACGCCGAGGGCCACCAGAAACTGGCCCACATCGTGGACCAGCCGATCGCCGCGCTGCTCGGCGACCTGGAGCAGCGGGGCCTGCTGCACGACACGCTGGTGGTGTGGGGCGGCGAGTTCGGCCGCACCCCGACCACCGAGGGGGGCAGCGGCCGGGACCACAACCACTACGGGTTCAGCATGTGGCTGGCCGGCGGCGGCGTGAAGGGCGGGCTCGCGTACGGGGCGACCGACGAGTTCGGGTTCCGGGCGGTCGAGAAGCGGGTCCACGTCCACGACCTGCACGCGACCCTGCTCCACCTCATGGGCCTGGATCACGAGAAGCTGACGTACCGGTACAGCGGCCGGGACTTCCGCCTGACCGACGTCCACGGCACCGTGGTGAAGGACATCATCGCCTGACGCTTCGACGCCCCCGAAGCATGATCCGACTACCGCATCGCCCGGTCGCGTCCCGCGGGAGCCCGCGGCTCTTCCGGCCGGTCACTTCAGCGTGGACAGGTAGATCACCAGATCCTCGAACTCGCGCCGGCTGAGGCCGTCGGCGAGCCCTTCGGGCATCACCGAAACCTTGGTCACGGACCGGGCCGCGACGTCGGCCTTCGGCACGCGCGCCACCGCTTCGGCGGATAGCACCCGCAGCGCGTCGCCGTCGTCGCGGACGAGTCCGGTCAGCACCCGGTCGTCGGCCGTGCGGACCGTCTCCGCCTCGAACCCCGTTTTGATCACCTTCGACGGCAGCAAGACCGACTCGACGAGGTACTCGGGCTTCTGCCCGCCGATGCCCTTGAGCGACGGGGCCAGTTCGGTCGTCTGCGTGGCAGTCGTGTGGCATTTCGTGCAGCCGGCGCGGTCGAACACCTGCTGCCCGAGGGCGGCCCGGCGGGTGCGGTCGGCTGGGGGGAGCTTCGCCACCAGGGCGCCCGCGTCGCGCCCGAGTTCGTCGCGTGTCGGCACCGCCGGTAGACCCAGCACCTTCAGCTTGTCGGCTGGGGCGCCGAGAGCGCGGGCGACTGCGGCGAGGTCGCCGGCGAGGTCCGGGTCGGCCTTCAGGAGTTCCGGGGCCGCACTCAAGAGCGAATCGACCCGCGAGGAGTCGCCCTTGAACGCCCGCCACGCCCGCACGGCCTCGGTCCGCACGCCCGGATCCTTCGCGGACAGCAGAGCGGCCCACCGCTCGGCGTCCGGCTTCGGCTCGACGCGGGCCAGGGTGCCGATCGCCTCCGGCCCGAACGCCGCCGCTTTCTTCTCGTCGGCGAGGATGGCCCACAAGTCCTTCGCCAGCGCGGCCGCCTTCGGCCCGAACCGGCGGGCCAGGGCGTGGGCGGCGTCCCGCACCTCGCGGTTGTTGGAGCCGAACTGCTTGCCGATCAGCCGGAGCGAGGCCGGGGTCGGCCCGCCCGCCTCCACCAGCGCGAACACCGCGACGAGGTCATCCGGACGGTCGAGGGCGAGTTTCCCGGCGTCGGCCGCCTCTGCCAGCTTCGCCGCGAACTTCTCTTCGAGTTTGGCCGACGGCGAGCCTTTCGCGCGGAGGAACAGGAGGGCGCGGCCGACGACCGCCTCGGGCAGGTCCGACTTCGACAGCATCGCCTCCACCGCCGGGCGGAACGACGCGTCGCCGTGCATCTGGACGAGGGTGAGGAGCGACCGCGGGTCGCACGCGCCGGGCGACGCGACCGCGGCCTTCAGCGCCCCGACCGCGTCGGGTTGTGTGGCGAACTTCTCGTAGCACGACACGTCCACGGCGATCATCCCGGCGAGGGCGGTGTCCGCGTCGGGGGAGGCGAGGAGTTCCTTGAACGCGCCGCCGAGCCGGGCGAGGTGCCACGCGGCCTCGTACCGGCTGTGGAGGTCGCGGGCCGCGCCGCGTGCGAGGGCCGACACGAGGGCCTTGCGAGCCTCGTCGTCCGGCAGGGCGAGCGCGGCGGCTACCAGGACCGCGGGCGACTCGTCCTTGACGAGCGAGCGGGCGACCTCGGCGGCGTCCGGAACCTTGTACCGGCGGACCAGTTGTGCGGTGAGGCGACGCACCTTCGCGTCGGGGTGCTTCGCCCCCGCCCCGAGCGCCTTCTTCGCGTCCGGGGTGCCGAGCCGGGCGAGCAGCCAGAGGGCGTTCGCGGCCCCGAGCGGGTCGGCCGACTTCGCCGCGGCGTCGGCCAGCGCCGGGACTGCCTTCGCCGCGCCGGCCGCGAGTAGGAAGTCCGTGCAGATGTCGCGGAGGCGGTGGCTCGGAGAACCCAAACCCGCCGCAGCGTCGGCGACGGTCAGCGCCTTCGCGTCCGGCACCGGGACGGGCTTCGGGGCGTCCTTCCCGACGTACCGGATGCGCCAGATGCGCCCGGTCAGGTCGCTCTCGTCGTCCCGCCCGTACCAGTCGGCGACCAGCAGGTTGCCGTCCGGGTCGAGGCAGACGTGGGCCGGGCGGAAGTGCGGGTCGGTACACCACACGAACGGCTCCTTCGCCACGATCCGCCCGGCGTCGTCGGGGACGTACCGGAACACCGCGCGATTGGCCCCGGCGAACCCGTGCCGGCCCCAGTTGTCGAGCAGCAGGCTGCCGCGGAACGCCGCCGGGTACGCCGCCCCGTAGTAGCGCATGAGTTGCGTGTGTGCGCCGCCGGGCAACTCGAAGCACGGCGGCGCGAGCGGGTGGTTGCCGGCCAGCCAGTTGTTGTCCACCCCCCGCGTGTAGCAGTGGTAGTCGACGCCCTCGATCGCCCGCAGGAACCGGTTCGGGTTGCCCTCGCCGTTGGACAGGAGCCACATCTGCCCGAACGGGTCGAACTCGAACGAG
>JBJSXS010000584.1:0-3408 GCA_046086545.1 Gemmata sp. | reverse complement strand
CGCGACCCGGGCCGCGTCGGGGTACAGCCAGCGCCACGCGAGGAACCAGCCGAGCGCCGCGACCGGGCCGACCAGCGCGGCCGCGAGCCACGCCCCGAATCCCGGCACGAACGGCCCGGACCCCAGTACGCCCGGCCCGGTCGGAACGCGGAACAGGTACTCGGGCGCTTCGACTGGCACCACCGGCCGCTCGGCCGCCGGCGGCTCGGTCACGCTGATCTCGACGGCCGCGGCCCGCGTCGCCGGGAACTGTCGCCCCTCCGCCGCCCGCGCGTTGTAGTAGTGGAACTTCAGTTCGGGGATCTCTTTCACGGCGGTAGCGAGCGGCGCGAGCCTGTACGCGAACCGCACCGCCCGCGCGCCCGGGTCGCGCGGCGGGTCGGGCGCGTTAGTCACCTGAAAAGCGTCGAAGGCCGTCAGCTTCCGCAGGTCGGGCTTCGCGATCTCGGCCTGGTTCTGCGCGCCGGCAACGACGAGCGCGACGCTCAGGTCGGCGCCTGCGTGGACCGCCTTCGATGCCAACTCCCACCGCACCCGGACGGCCGAGCCGTGCGCCCCGTAGTAGTCCTGTTTCGGCTGACCGAAGAGGGGCTGCCCGGCACGGATGACGGACGACGGATCAAGGATGAAGGTCAGGCCGAGCAGCAGGCTCGCGCCGCGGGCGTGGTGGGCACCGGTCTTCATCCGTTGTCGCTCCAGTTACCAGTCGCGCACGTCCGGGCGGTCGGGGCCGTACAGGCTGCGGAGCAGCGACTTCTGCTCGCGCCCGATGCGGCGGGCGACCCCGGCCAGGTTCGCGCGGGCGTCCGCCTCGCTGAGCTGCTGGAGCGCGGCCTCGTCCTTCAGCACCGGCAGGTTGGGGTTGTTGCCCGGCGCGGGCGCCTCGGGCGGGCTCTCGGCGCCAGGGGTGTGTTGCGGCTGCGTGCCGGTCTTGGGGGCGGGGCCGTTCTCCTTCGTGCCCGGGGTTGCGTCCCCCTTGCTGCCGGGTTGCGGCTCGGTGCCGCCGGTGCGGGCCGGCGGCTTCGGCTGGCGCTCCTCGGGCACGTCCCTGTTGGGCGACCTGTTCTTGTTGGCCGGCTCCTTCCGCTTCTCGGCCCACAGCAGTTTGGCGAGCTCGAGGTTGTCGGCGGCGCGCCGCTTGAGCGCCTCGTCGGCCACCGTGCTGTCTAGGACGCGCTCGAAGGCGGCGATGGCCGCCCCGTACACGTCAATGGACTCGCCGCGATACAGCAGGCAGGTGCCGCGGTTGTACCACGCCCGGGCCGCGCGGGGCGGCGGGCACTCGGCGTCCCGCAGCACCAACTCGAAGCTCAGTTCGGCCTCGCGGTACCGCTTGCGGTCGAACTGCACGACCCCGCGGTTGAACGCGACCAGCCCCGGGTCGGCCGCGCGCCCCTCGGCGGCCTCGTACAGCCTGTCGGCCGCGTCCCTGTCCCCGGCGCGGAACAGGTCGTTCGCCCGCCGGAGCGTGTCCCGGGCTGAATCGCTCTGGGGCGGCGCGGCCCCCGCGAGCAGTGCGAGAGGGAGCGCGAGCGCCAGCAGGCCGCAAGCGAACGGAACCCGTCGCAGGCCGCGTGTCGCGCTCATCGCCGGTCCTCTACGGGGTCGTGTTCGCCACCACCAGTGTACCCGCTCGCCGCCGCGCTTTCACCGCCCGCGGACCCATCCGACGAGGAACAGCGCCAGCGCCGGAACGAGGAACCACAGGTAGCGCTCCCTCGGCTGCGGCACCTGGTCCTCGCCCACGACGGTGCGCGGCTTCTGACCCTCGACGCGGTTCAGGAAGAACTCGCCGGGCTGCGGCACCGCGGTCCGGGCCGCGAGGTACTCGCCGCCCGTCTCCTCTGCGATCTGCGCCAGTAACTTTTCCTGCAGGCGCGTGTCGGCCCGCTCGCCGCTGAACTCCAGCGCCGTGTCGCGGGTCGGGTGCCCGACGCCGACGGCGTACACCGGGACGCTCGCCCCGCGCGCCGCGTTCACCCCGATCACCCATTCGCGGTCGTACTCCTCCGGGTCGTCGCCGTCGGAAAAGAGAAAGACGTCCTGCGACCCGGCGAACCTCGGGTCGTGAGCGCCGACCGCGGCGGCGAGCGCGGCCCCGACACGCGTGCCCGAGCGGATGTCCGGGTTCGCGCCCGGCCGGCACTCCGGCGGCGGGTACTCTCCGTCTACGGCCTTCAGGATTTCGCTCGCGTGCGTGTAGTCGGTGGTGAGCGGGCAAAGCACTTTGGGCCGGGCCGCGAACACCACCACCGCGACCCGGTGGCCGCCGCGCCGCGCGATCGCACCGAGCAGGTTCTCGGCGCCCGCGAGTGCGGCCCGCCAGCGCGACTTGACCTTCGGGTCGACAATGTCCTGCGCCAGCATCGAGCGGCTCAGATCGACGACGATGACCACGTCGCGCCCCACCGCGACGCCCGGCTCGTCGCTGGCGCCCCAGCGCGGCCCCGCGATGCCCAGCACGAGGAACAGCCACGCGAGCGGGTACGCCGGGCCGAGCCACCGGCGCGGCGGGCCCGGGTGCGTGAGCTGCCCTGCGACGGCCGCCGGGCGCCCGATGGCGGCCACCGCGCGGCGGCGCTGGCGCGCGGCCCACCGGTTCAGCAGGCCGAGCGTGGGCAGCAGGAGCAGCAGCCACAGCGCGTCGGGTCGGGCCAGCCGCACGGCCGCGAGGAACTCGCGCGAGTCGGTCAGCAGCCCGCCCAGCCCGGATGATGTGGCCCAGAGAGGCATTGAAGGCTTCACCACAAAGGCACAGAGGTCGAACATAGGGCCACAAAGAGTCAGAGGGCCGGAGGTCGCATGACACAAGTCAGAGTTCAGAAAGGGAACCGTGCGGTCGTTCCGTTCCTCGTCTTCAGACCCGGTGCGTTGCCGCCCTCGCGACCCTTGCTGCGACCCGCGCGCCTTCGCGGTGAACACCACCCGTCACACCGCCGCGCGCCAGACGGTGCGGTCGAGGGCGTGCGCCAGCAGCAGTAAGACGAGCGCGGCCCCGGCGGCCCACGGGTAAAACGCGCGGTACCGGCGGAAGATCGGCGCGCGCGCGGGGCTCTTCTCCAGTGCGCTGATCTCGCGGTACGCGGCGAGCAGTTCGGCGCCACTGGCGGCGCCGAACGTCTTGCCGCCGGTCATGTCGGCCACGTCCTTCAGCGCGCGGCGCCCGGCCTCGCGCTGTGCGACCGCGTCCGGCGTGGCGCCCGGGGGCGGGGCGCCGCCCGCATCGATGGTGTACACTTTCACGTCCAGCTTCGCGGCCATCTGCGCCGCCTCGCGCGGGGTGAGCGTGCGGTGAACGCCGGGCAACTTCTCGCCCGGAGCGTCGTCCTCGGTGGACACGTTCTGCTCGCCGTCGCTCAGCAGGATCAGCACGCGGCTCTTCTTCTTGTCCTTGACCGCGTCGAGCCG
>JBJSXS010000583.1:0-2419 GCA_046086545.1 Gemmata sp. | reverse complement strand
TCCGGTTCTCGGTGCCCAGCCCGTAGCTGGCCCACGCCCCGATGCTCGGCCGGGCGAACGCGAACGACCCGGTGTGCATCCCGAGCGTGGCGTTGTAGTGGTTCGAGTGGCTCGTGTGCATCGAGCGGATCACCGCGAGGTCGTCGACCCGCTTGCCGAGTTCCGGGAACAGGTCGCTCACCTCGACGCCGCTCTTGCCGCGCGGCGCGAACTTCCAGTCCGGCCGCTTCAGGAACAGCTGCTCGTACCCCGGGCGGTTGCGGGTCTCGGGGTGGTCGAACGTCACCCGCTTGCCGTGGTCGGCGGTCAGTTTCGGCTTCGGGTCGAACGAGTCGACGTGCGACACCCCTCCGCTCATGAACAGGAAGATCACCGCCTTCGCCTTGCCCGGGAAGTGCGGCTTCTTGGGGCCGAGCGGGTCCGGGCGGTCCGCCGCCAGCAGCTCGGACAGCAGCCCGTCGAACAGCAGCGAGCCGGCCAGCGACGACCGGACGAACGCGCGGCGCGAGACGGCACGCATGGGTCACTCCACGAAGAGGAACTCGTTGCTGGCGAGAACGATCCGGGCGAGCGCGGCCCAGGCGAGCCGCGGCCGGTCCGCGGCCGGCCGGTCCGAGAGCCCGTTCTGGTAGCGCTCGAGGAAGCCCGCGGCGAACTCGCGGTCGCGCCGCGTCGGGTCCCGCTGGACGGCGAGGCGGAACAGTTCGGCGAGCCGCTCGGCCTCGGGCCGCGCGAACACCCGCCCGGTCAGCTTATCGGCCTGGGCGTGGAAGAACGGGTCGTTCAGGAAGTAGAGCGCCTGCGTCGGCACCGTCGTCGCCTGGCGGGCGGGCGTGGTGGCGTTCGGGTCGGCCCCGTCGAACAGGCCCAGGAACGGGTGCCGGCGGTGGCGCACGTTGATGAGGTACACGCTGCGCCGGTCGGTCTCGAAGAACGTCGCGAACGGGACGTGCTGCGAGAACCCCCAGGCGCTCTCCGGCGGGATCGGGTGCCGCTCGCCGGGGGTCCGGTCGAGCGTGCCGGCAACAGCCATCAGGCTGTCCCGCAGTTCCTCGGCGCTCAGCCGCCGCCGGTCGAACCGCCCCCGCAGGTCGTTGTTCGGATCGGCCGCGGCCGATCCGGGGCGGCCGGCCGCGGCCTGCCGGTACGTTTCCGACAGCACGATCCGCCGGTGCAGCGCCTTCACGCTCCACCCGGAGGCGACGAACTCCGCGGCCAGCCAGTCGAGCAGTTCCGGGTGCGTGGGCGGCAGCCCGCGCGTGCCGAAGTCGTTGGGCGTCTGCACCAGCCCCGTGCCGAAGTGGTGCAGCCAGACGCGGTTGACCATCACGCGGGGGGTGAGCGGGTTGTCCCTCGCCGCGATCCACCCCGCGAGTTCGAGCCGCCCGCTGGCCGCCGGGGACGACAGCCGCTGGCCGCCCAGCACCTCGAGCCAGCGCCGCGGGACCGCCTCGCCGAGCTTCTCCGGGTCGCCCTTGATGTGAACGCGTGCGTCGGCCGGTTTGCCCTCGACCACAGCGAAGGCGACGTCCTGCCTGGGGGCGGTGCGAACCAGCTCCGCCCGCTGCCGCTCCAGGGCCGCCCGCTGCTCGGCCGCCTTCGCGAGGCCGGTGAGGTCGGTGCGCACGTCGGCCGCGAAGTGCTCCAGCACCCAGCCGACGCCGTTCGGGCCGCCGGGGTGCGCGTCCTTGAGGTGGCCCGTGACCCTCACCTTCCCGTCGATCGGGCTGAGCCACGCGACGGCGACGTTGCCGTTGGCCGCGGGGTGCAGAAAGAGGGACCGCGCGGGCAACTTGGTCCACGCCGCGATTTCGGCTTTGGTGGAGTTGACGACGGCGGAAGGCACGTCGCCGTTGCGCCACGCGTGGAGGCCGGCCTTGCCGCCGACGTCCCGGACGGGCTCCGCCAGCGGGAGCGGCTGGTTGCGGGCGTCGAGCAGCCACCACACGCGCCCGTTGCCGTGGCGGTCCGGGTGCGGGTTCCCCGCGAGCAGGTCGTCGACGAGGTCGGCGGTTGCGCTCCACGTCCGCCGCTTCTCACCGAGCTCGGCGACCTCGAGCTCCACGAGCGTCGTGTCGGCGCCGTTGTTGTTCAGCGGGGTGACGGAGAGGAACACGACCTCGCCCGCCTTCACCTCGATCTCGGACGCGGGGAACGCCTTTTCGCCGCCGTCGGGGATCTCGCCCGCCGAGAGCGCCTTCCGCGACTTCACGAACGCGGCCTGCACCGCCCTCGCGTGCTTCTGCTGGGCGTCGGCGCTCGCGCGGAGTTCGGCGTCGAGCTTCGCCAGTTTCTCTTGGTAAGGCTTGACGACGCGGGTCCACTCTCCGGGTGAGACCAGCGGCACCAGGTCGCGCGGCTGCTGCTTGGCCTCGCACCCGGCGAACGAGAACTTGCTGCTGTCGAGGATGCCGTACAG
>JBJSXS010000582.1:0-5869 GCA_046086545.1 Gemmata sp. | reverse complement strand
TCTCGCCGCCCACGGCCCCGGCGGTGAAGTCGCGGGTCGCCAGGACCTCCTTGCGGATCTCCTCGCGGTCCTTCTTGCCGGCCTTCGCGATCGCCGCGAGCACCACCTTCGCGCACTCGTACCCGTACAGCGCGAACGCCTCCGGGTCGGTCTTGTACTTCTCCTTGTACTTCCTGACGAACTCGGCCCCCTTGCCGGTCAGTTGCGAGGGGTCCAGGCCGACGATGGTGACGTACGCGCGGTCGTTCAGGTTGGCGGCGCCGGCGCTGTCGATGAACGCCTGCTCGTAGCACCCGTCCGGGGCCAGGATCGGGCACATCAGACCGGCCTTCACCATGTCCTTCGCGATCTGGCCGCCCTTGCTCTGGGTGGTGCCGCCGAAGTACACGAGGTCCGGGCTGGTGCCCTTGATCTTGGTCATCAGCCCGCCGTACTCGACGGCCGCGGTGTCGATGCCCTCGTCGCCCACGATCTCCATCTTCAGCTCCTCGGCGCGCTGGCGGAACAGCTTCGCCAGGCCCTCGCCGTACAGCTCCTTGTCGTTGAGGATGTAGACCCTCTTCACCTTCAACTCTTCGTTGGCGAAGTCGGCGGCGAGCGGCCCCTGCAGGTCGTCGGTGGTGCAGACCCGGCAGAAGTGGAGGCGCCTGGGCTTGAACGGCTGGTACTTCTCGGGCTCGTCCGGGGCGACGCCCTTGATCTTCTTGGTCAGCCCCGGCCACGTCACCGCGGGCGAGACCTGCACCAGCCCGGCCTCGTTCAACTCGGGCATGCTGATCTTGGCCGCGTTCGAGTTGTACGGCCCGATGTACGCCATCACGTCCGGGTCCGCGACCGCCTTCTGCGCGTTGGCCTTCTCGGTCGGGCCGTCCCACGAGCCGGACGCGGCGGTCGCGTCGTCCCAGTCCTTGTAGTCGATGACGAACTTGGCGCCGGCGTCCGCCATGTACTCGTCGACGGCCATCTGGATGCCGTTGACGATGGTGTTCGTCTGCCCGCGGGCGCTGCCGGTGCGGGGCAGGCTGGAGACGATGCGGATGGTCTCCTTCGCGCCGGCCGTGCCGCCGGGCTTGGTGTCGCCGGGCCTGGGCGCTTGTGTGGGGGTGGCGTTGCCGCACCCGCCGAGCGCGCCCGTCAGCGCGGCGCCCGCGGTCAGGCCGCCGGCGGCGAGGAACTTGCGGCGGTCGACTTTGCGCTTGTTCACAGCGAACCCTCGGGTCGGTTGTGTGTCGGGGTATCAAGCCAGAATGTAGGCCCGCACCGGGTTCTCGTCTAGTTCTCGGGCGTGCGAAGCCGCGAGCGGCCCGCGCGCTCACTTCGCGCCCAGCACCTTGACCGCGCGGAACTTGCCCTTCTCGACGGTCGTCACCGTCAGCGGCTGGTGCGTCGTGTCGCCGTCGGCGTCGAAGCTCCACCCGCCCAGCAACCCCTTCGCGAAGTCCGTCGTGGACAAGACCGCTCTGCGCACCGCCTCGCGGTCCCTCTTGCCGGCCGCGCGGAGCGCCTCCAGGACCACGGCCGCGGCCTCGTACCCGTACACCGCGTCGGCGTCCGGGGCCTTGTCGAACTTCCCCGTATACCGCTTCACGAAGTCGGCACCGGCGCCCTTCAGGTGCGCCGGGTTGATGCCGCCAACCGTGACGTACACCTTGAGCGCGTCGAGCGCCCTGCCGGCGCTGTCGATGAACGCGTCCTCGTAGCACGCGTCGGGCAGCACCAGCGGGCACGCGAGCTGCGCCCTGACCATCTCCCGCGCGAGCTGGCCCGCCTTGCTCTGGGTGGTGCCGCCGAAGTACACCAGGTCCGGGTTCTTGTCCTTGATCCGCTGCGTCAGCGGCCCGAAATCGGACTGGGTGATCGAAACGCTTTCCGCACCCGCGACCTTCAGCTTCAGTGCCTCGCACTGTTTCTTGAAGACGCCCGCGGCGCCCGAGCCGTACAGGTGCTTGTCGTCGAGGACGTAAACGCTCTGCGCCTTCAACTCGGCGGCCGCGAACTGGGCCGACAGCACCCCCTGGCTGCCGTCGTAGGGGCACACGCGGCAGAAGGTGATCTTCTGCGCGGGCCGGTACTTGCCGGGCTCGTCGGCGTCGGAAGCGGGCCCGCTCTTGGTCAGCCCGGTGAGCGTGGCCGACGGCGACACCTGCACTAGCCCGGCCTTGTTGAAGATCGGGGCCGAGACGTGGGCCGCGCCGGAGTAGTACGAGCCGATCACCGCCAGCACGCCCCGGTCCGCGGCCGCGGCCGCGGCGATGCTGGTCTCGCGGTCGACGTCCCAGGCGCCGCGCCGCGGGTGCGCGTCGTCGCGCTCGACGTGGATCACCTCGAACGGCAGAGCCTTCTCGAAGTCCGCGAGCGCCAGGTTGATGGCGTTGACGATCCCGTCGGTGACGCCCTTCGAGCCGCCGGTCCGCGGCAGCACCGATACGATCTTCACTTTTTCCTTCGGCTGCCCGAAGGCGGGCGGGGGACAGAAGCCGCCCGGGGCGAGTGCGGCCGCGGCGAGGAACGTGCGTCGGTTCATAGCGGTTGCCCTCACACGGGCGGGTCGAGAGCGAACGTGACCGGCCCGTCGTTGACCAGCTCGACCTGCATGTCGGCCCCGAAGCGGCCGGTCGCGACCGCCACGCCGAGCATCTTCAGGGCGTTCACGAACGCCTCGTACAGTGGTTCGGCGACCGCGGGCGGCGCGGCCCCGCCGAAACTCGGTCGGCGGCCCTTCGAGCAGTCCCCGTACAGCGTGAACTGGCTCACCACCAGCACCCCACCGCCGACGTCCTGCACGGACAGGTTCATCTTGCCGTCCGCGTCCTCGAACGCCCTCAGGTTGGCGACCTTCTCGGCCGCCCAGTTTACGGTTTCGGCGGTGTCCGCAGGGCCGACGCCCAGCAGCACGAGCCAGCCGCGCGCGACCTCACCGGTAACCGCGCCCCCGACGGTGACTCTCGCGCGGCTGACGCGCTGGATGACGGCTCGCATCGCACTCGGGAAAGGGCAGGGGGAAACGGCCAATCTGAGACTATCAGCCCGTGGCACGCGCCGCCAGCGCTCGCGCACGAAAACGCGTGCTGCCTTAGTCGACTGCCACCGCCGCGCCGTCGGAGCGGCCCGCGAGCCAGCGCTGCCGCGCCGGGTCAGCAGTGTCGCGCAGGAACCGCACACTGCCGTCTGCGAACCCGAACTGCGCCCCGCCGGCGTGCCGCGAGCCGAACGCCTGCGGGGTCGGGCCGTTGAGCCGGGAGTCGCCGTCGTCCAACCACCACATCGCGTCGCTGACCTGTACGACGCTGTCGGGCTGGCCGCTCATCCCGGCCCACAGCGCGGCCCGGCGCTGCGCGGGGGCGTCGTAAATGCACTCGCCCACCAGGAGCGTGTTCGAGGTGCCGTCGGTGACGTCGAGGACGCGGGTGCGGCTGTTGATGTACATGACGCCGCCGTAGTCCGCGTTCAGTTGAGCGACCGGAAACGCGGTCGGGCCGCAAACGGCGTGGTAATTGGACGTGCCGTGGTTCTGCCGGTCCGGGTTCACGTCCGGGGCCGGGTCCGCGGGACACCGGAACACCTTCAGTCGCGTTTGACTTGCGTTGTTCTGGACGTCGGCCGCGGTTACGACGGGCAGCCCCCCGCCGAACCGCGTGGTCGGGCCGACCCCGAGCTGCTTCCCGAGGGCGCTCTGTTCGACGTACGGGAGCTGGTAAGCGGACCAGCTCCACGACGCGTTGAAGTCCGGCCCGCCGAACGCCGGCGGGAACCGCTCGTTGTCGCCCGCGTACGCGTGTAGCCCTAGCACCTGCTGCTTCAAGTTGTTGCTGCACTGGGCGCGCGCGGCGGCCGTCCTCACCTTTTGCACGGCGGGCAGCAACAAGCCGATGAGGATCGCGATCGTCGCGATCACGACCAACAGTTCGATCAGGGTGAACCCGCGCCCCCTGTGAGCCCGCATGGACGTTCCAACCCGTCGGGAGAGGTCCGAATCCGGTACGCCGCCGCACCTCTCTAACGAATCAGGTTCCGGTTCGGTTGGCCGGGCCAGTACAATTTCACGACCCGCCCGCTGCGGCGATCACTTACCGCCATTGTACCGTCATGCCACGCGACCCTTACGAAGTGCTCGGCGTCAGCAAGTCCGCGTCCGCGGAGGAGATCAACAAGGCCTACCGGAAACTGTCCAAGAAGTACCACCCGGACCGCAACCCGGGCGACAAGCAAGCCGACGCGAGCTACAAGGAGGTGCAGGCCGCCAACGAGGTGCTGGGCGACCCGGCCAAGAAAGCGCAGTACGACCAGTTCGGGTTCACCGGTCCGCAGGCCGGCTTCCCGGGGGGCTTCCCGGGGGGCGCGGGCGGGTTCCCGGGCGGCGGGCAGTTCGACCCGGAAGCGGCACAGCAGCTGTTCGACCTGTTCGGCGGCGGGATGGGCGGCCCCGGCGGGCCGGACCTCGGCGACCTGTTTGGCGGCGGGCGGCGCAAGACCCGCTCGCGCGCCAGGCCGCGGGCGGAGCCGGTCGAGTCGGAGGTGACGGTCCCGTTCGACGTGGCCGCGAACGGCGGCAGCGTGGGCATCGAGATCGGCGGACGCCGGATCGATGTGAAGGTGCCGGCGGGCATCGAAGATGGGAAGAAACTCCGGGTGCCGCCGGACGCGACCGGCGGCACGGAAGTGCTGTTAAAGGTCAAGATCGCCCCGCACCCGTTCTTCCGGCGCGAGGGCAACGACCTGTACCTTGACGTTCCGCTCACGCTCCCGGAAGCGATCCTCGGCGCCAAAGTGGACGTGCCGACGCTCGACGGCAGCAGGCTCGCCCTCGTCACGGTCACGGTGCCGCCGGGCACCTCCAGCGGGCGCAAGCTGCGGCTCCGCGGGAAGGGCGTCGCCGGCGGCGATCAGTACCTCGTGTTCAAGGTCGAGGTGCCGGCGGGCCCGGTTGACGAGCGGAGCCGCGAGCTGATTACCGAGTTCGCCAGGTCGAACCCGCAGAACCCGCGTGCGAGCGCCCCCTGGGTTTGAAGGAGAGCTCGAAACTCGAAGCACAAAGGCCGAAACGCAGAACGCCGCGCACACTTCCGGCCGCGGTCCCGTCTTCCCTTCCAGTTTCGGAATTCGGACAAGGTGCCCTGATGCCGTCGTTCGCGTACCCGCAGACGTACCACATGAAGACCCCGGCGGAGTTCGAGCGGTGCTACGCGCGCAAGCGGTCGGCGTCCGACGGCCTGCTGGTCGTGTACGCCGGCGAGAACGGGCTGCCGCACCCGCGGCTCGGGTGCTCGGTGTCCAAGAAGGTCGGTAACGCGGTGGTGCGCAACCGGTACAAGCGGCTGTTCCGGGAGGCGTTCCGCCTGTCACAGCACGACCTGCCGACGGGCGTGGACCTGATCCTGATCCCGCGCCCGGGCCCGTACCCGGACCTGGCCGCGCTGCGCGATTCTCTGTTGAAGCTCGCGGCTCGAGCGGCGCGGAAGCTGGGTCCGCGCTCCACCCCCCTCCCTCCAGATGGGGGGGGCGGTGAGGCAGGTCCGGCAGAGGCGCCGCAGACATGAAGCGCCTCCGCTGGCTGTGGCGCGGGCCGGCGCTCGCGGCGGGCGCGCTGATGATTCTGTGCGTTCGCGGGTACCAGAGGTGCATCCGCCCGCTGCTGCCGCCGATGTGCCGGTACCAGCCCGGGTGCAGCGAGTACTTCATCTCGGCGGTGAAGAAGTACGGCCCCGTATACGGGTGCGCGAAAGGCGCGTGGCGCATCTGCCGGTGCAACCCGTGGGGCGGGTACGGCTACGACCCGCCGTGAGGCGGCCCCGCCCGCGAGGGGGGGTGCGACTCGTGCTTCGCGGGCACCCCCGCCCTTGCGGGCGGGGCGCGCCGTCATTTTTTCTTC
>JBJSXS010000581.1:0-3790 GCA_046086545.1 Gemmata sp. | reverse complement strand
GGCGAGGCGCTTCAATCCGTTATCCGCCAGGCGAACCGCATCGCCGGTATCGTGCGCGATCTGATGCAGTTCGCCCGCCCGCCGCGCCCGGACCCGCACCGCGTCGCAGCGGCGGAACTGGCCGCCGCCGTGGGTGACGAACTTGCGGCGCTCGCTACCGAGAAGGGCGCACGAATCGACATCACGCCGGTTCCTACAGACGTCTACGTGTGGTGCGACCGGAATCAGGTCAAAAACGCTCTCGCCGCGCTGGTGCGTAACGGCATCGAAGCCGCCGGGCGGGACGGTTGGGTGCGGCTCAGTGCAGCGGCGTGCGACGACGATACCGTCGCGTTCGGGGTTGAAGACAGCGGCCCGGGTCTGAACGAGACGGCGCTCGAACACGCGTTCGACCCCTTCTTCTGCGGACGCCCGGCCGGCCGCGGTCGCGGGCTAGGGCTTCCGACCGCGTGGCAACTCGCGCGTCAGAACGGTGGCGACGTGCGTCACGAACCCGCCGGCGGGGCCACGAGATTCACTGTGATCGTACCGCGATCGATCACGCTCGAGTTCCGCGACCGCCAGTCTGCTTGACTCAACTGTGCGTGAGCCGCCTTTTGTGCTTCTTCTGGGACATCGGGCGCTTGCAGGCGCCCGATTTCACGTTTATCATACTTTTGTTCAAATCGTTGTTCCGAACCGGGAAGGAGACCGGTTGTGCTGCGAACGCTCGCGGCGCTCATCTCGAACGCCGAACAACTGATTTATCCTACCGCGTGCCTCCTTTGTGACGCCCCACCAGGCAATCCAGACGCCATCCGGCACGGACTGTGCGGGGGGTGTCATCTCGAGGTCGTTACGGACCCATTCCCGTCGTGCCTTCGGTGCGCACAAACGGTAGGTCCGCACACGGACACCTCAAAAGGGTGCGCGGGGTGCAGCGGATCACCGCTCGTCTTCGAGCGGGCGACCCGGCTCGGTCCGTACGTCGGGAAGCTCCGAGAGGCGGTGTTACGCACCAAAGTGATCAGCGGTGAAGGACTGGCCGATATGCTCGGGCGGACGTTCGCGGAAAGTCGGATCGAGGCGTTTCGGTCGGAGCGGTTCGACGTGGTGTGTCCCGTTCCGCTCCACTGGTGGCGCAAGTGGCGGCGCGGTTACAACCAGGCGGAAGCGGTTGCGCGTGAGCTAGCTGGTGGGCTGGGAGTCGCGTTCGACGCTCGACTGCTCTGCCGGGGGCGGCAGGTCACACAACACGTACAGTCGTCACGACAGGCACGCGTGGACAACGTTCGGGGAGCATTTCGCGCCGCGGCCGGCGCAAGAGTGAAGGGGAAAACGGTCCTGCTTGTGGACGATGTGATGACAACCGGCAGTACGGCGAGCGAGGCGGCCCGCGTGCTGCGAGCGGCCGGGGCGGCCCGGGTTGCGGTCGCGGTTCTCGCCCGACGGTAGACGGTAGCAGTCGTGCCGGTGTGAGGAGTGATGCGGAGACGCCTGCCGGTACGGGTCTGCCCGGTTGCAGCGGAGGCGGCAGGCGCCAGTGTACGTGTGGGGAGAGTTCCGACAGGGTTTACTCGCGAACCGATCAGGTGGAGTGTGATACCTAGTAGGTTAAGGGCCGCGGCACTCCGGGGGGTGTGCCGCGACTCCTGTCAAAGGGGGAGAGTGGAGATGTCTCGCTACTTACTTGGTCTCGTCGCGATGCTGTCGGCCCACGCGGTGGCGCTGGCAGGTCCCGGCGACCTGTTCCCGGAAAAAGAGAAGGACTTCGGCGTCAGCCCGAAGGGAACCGTGCTGGTTCATTACTTCCGGTTCACCAACACTACGAAGGAAACGATCACTCTCGGCCAGCCGCGCGTCTCCTGCGGGTGCGTGACCCCGGCGCTGTCCGCCAACCGGCTCGCACCGGGTGAGTCGGCCGCGGTAATTGCGTACATGGACACCAAGCGCATCCCGCACGCGGGCGTAACGAAGTCGGTATACCTGTACGTGCCGTTCACCGCGCCGACGTTCGAGGAGGTCGCGCTGAAGGTTACGACTGTCACTCGCGACGACCTGATGATGTCGCCGGACACCCTCGCTTTCGGGAGCGTACCGAAGGGCCAGGGTGCAAAGACTACCACCAAGGTGACGTTCACGAGCGACGCGAACTGGACCGTCAGCAAGGCCACCAGCACCGGTGGGTTCGTAGCGGTGGACGCGAAGCTCGCGTCCCGCAGCGGGAGCGTCGTTACCTACGACATCACCGCGACGCTCGACAAGGAGTGCCCGGTCGGCTTCTGGAGCTCGGACGTCTACCTCGAAACCTCGAACTCGGCAGTCGCCAAACTCCGCATCCCGGTCACCGTGAGCGTCGCTCACGCGGTCGCCGCCTCACCCGCGGTGGTGTCGTTCGAGAGCGTAACGATGGGCCAACCGGCCGAAAAGAAGGTGACCATCCAGAGCGGCACCCCGTTCAAGATTCTGGAAGTGAAGGGCGCGGACGCAGAACTCACGGTGACAGTGGATAAGGACACCGCCAAGCCGGTTCACACGGTCGTCATCGCCGCGTACCCGACCGCGGCGGGCGGGTTCTCTCGCACGGTCGAGATCTTGACCGACAACAAGGAGCACCCGAAGATCATTGTCCCCGTCACCGCGAAGGTCGTGAACAAGTAAGACCAGCCTCATTCGTCGAGCGCCCGGGGTTCACCCCGGGCGTTTTTGTTTCTTGGCATTACACGGGTTGCCTTTCCAGAAGTCCGTTTCTCGCCCTGCCGAACCAAGCAGTAATCATCCCCAACTCTTACCCGCTTCTCTGCCCCGTCTGACCTGACGGTCGGTCTGGCTGTATGATTTGCCGCCACATTCCGGACCTGACGGGATCGTGTCCGTTGCCCCCCGGAACCCGGCGAAACAAGGTTCTTCTGTTCCTTGTGATCGTCGGGTACGTCATCGTGCCGCCGGCGGGCCTGTAATCTTGGAATGGTTGGGTGCCTATCGCCGGCGAAAGACCGTCCCGGTGGGCGATCTTTCTCGTTGGTAACTGATTGCGTCGGTTCTATCACATCTGGGACGTACCCGCGCCCGCGAGGTGATCCTGCATGTCGGATGTGAAGCCGCGCCCGTTCAAGAAGTTGCTGGTGGCGAACCGGAGCGAGATCGCGATTCGAGTGTTCCGGTCCGCACACGAGTTGGGCATCCGCACTGTCGCGATCTACTCGCACGAGGACCGGTTCGCTCTGCACCGGTTCAAGGCGGACGAGGCGTATCAGGTCGGCAAACCGGGCGAACCGATCCGCGCGTACCTCGACATTCCGGGGATCGTGCGCCTCGCCAAGGAGGTCGGCGTCGATGCGATCCACCCCGGGTACGGGTTCCTGTCCGAGAACGCGACGTTCGCCCGCGCGTGCGCCGAGGCCGGCATCACCTTCGTCGGCCCCCGGCCCGAGGTGCTCGAATCGCTCGGCGACAAGGTGGCCGCTCGCGCCATCGCGACCAAGGCACGGGTGCCGGTGCTGTCCGGTGGGGCGAAGCCGCTCGCGACGGCGGACGAGGCCAAGGCGCTCGCCGACAAACTCGGCTACCCGGTGATTGTAAAAGCGTCGATGGGCGGCGGCGGCCGCGGGATGCGTGTCGTTCAAACCGCGGACAAGTTGCAAGACGCCGTCGAGTCGGCCCAGCGCGAGGCAGGTGCCGCGTTCGGCGTACCGGACGTGTTCCTCGAAAAGTTCGTGCAGCGCGCCAAGCACATTGAAGTGCAACTCCTCGGTGACAAGCACGGCGGCCTGGTCCACCTGTACGAGCGGGACTGCTCCGTGCAGCGCCG